>JBEKFN010000068.1:0-15254 GCA_050013295.1 Terriglobales bacterium | reverse complement strand
CGATCACGAATAGAAGACCAGCCACAGCTACTACCAATCGGAGCGGGTTGTTCATGGAGCCCTCCGGGCCGTCAGATTCGGCACTGGTGAGCGGATTGTACAACGGGATGGCCGAGTCACGGTGGTAGTTGTCGCGAACAGCGTTTACACTCACCCCCCCTTGGCCGGGGTCAATGCATTATGAGAGAGCGGCCCTGTTGAGTGGAGTATGGCGCGGGGATGTAGGGCAAGAATCAGAGGAGAAGATAGGCAAATCGGCTGAAGAATGGCACTTTACCTTGAGGGAAAGACTCCGTTGAGCGCGATGTTCTTTCCCCCAAGGAGGCAACTCAAATGAGTCACGATGTCAAATATATCGGAATGGACGTGCACAAGGAAGCGGTGGTGATCGCTGTCCTCAATAGCAGTGGCAAGCAGGTGATGGAGTCGATTGTGGAAACGAAAGCCAGCAGCATTCTGCAGTTCATCCACGGTCTGCGGGGCGAGTTACATGTGACCTGGGAAGAAGGGACCTGGGCGGCTTGGCTGTACGATCTGCTGCAACCCCAGGTGAAGCGAGTGCTGATCTGCGATCCGCGGCGCAATGCCTTATTAAAGGAAGGCAACAAAAGCGACAAGATAGACGCGCGCAAGCTGGCCGACTTGTTACGCACGGGAATGGTGCGACCGGTCTATCACGGGGAACACGGACTGCGGACGCTGCGCGAACTGGGGCGCAGTTATCAGACCATCAGCCAAGACCTGAACCGAGTGATGAATCGGATCAAAGCTCTGTATCGCGGCTGGAGTATTCCTTGTGCGGGGACCCAGGTGTATGCTCCGCGTTATCGGGAAGAGTGGCTACAGAAGATCGAGCATGTCGGCGTGCGCCGGCGTGCCGAGCTGCTCTATCAACAGTTGGATGGATTGCAGGCGTTGCGACGAACTCTGCGTCCCGAGTTATTGGCGGAGAGCCGGAAACATAAAGCCTCGAAACTGCTGCGGCAGATCCCCTGCATCGGTCCGATTCGAGCCGCCCGCTTAATCGCGTTGATGCAGACGCCGCACCGGTTCCGGAGCAAACGGCAACTCTGGACCTATAGTGGACTGGGCATTGAGACCCGCGACAGTGCGCAATATTGCTACGTGCACGGACAACTGCAACGTACGAAAAAACCACAACAGATTCGTGGTCTCAATCGGAATCACAACCACGAGATGAAAGAGATCTTCAAGGGAGCCGCGACCCGAGCCAGCTGTGGTGTGGGTCCGTTGCGCGACTTCTATGTAGCTTTGGTGGCCAAGGGAATGAAGCCCGAGATGGCGCGTCTGACATTAGCACGGAAAATCGCGGCCATTGCTTTGACACTTTGGAAGAAGGAGGAACGTTTCGACACAGAACAACTGAAGCCACAAGCAGCTTGAGCGTCGCACGAACTCAGGGGATCTGCCAGGTCTTCATGCCTCGGTGGTGGCCCATCGGTTCTGCGATGCTCGGGTTCGAGGGAGAGTATCCATGCACTCATTAGGCGCTCGGGTGTTGCTATCGGGTCAATCCTATGCCCCCTCGGATAACCCAAAAAAGCCATAGGCCTCGAGCCTCACATAGGATGATGGTTGGCACTTAAGCCAACGGTTGGCTTGCGCAGCTTCGCAACGAATGGTGTCGAGACCGCTGCATGAAACCACTCAAGGCAGACCAGCAACTGCCCGTATCCCTGTCGTGCTCTGTGGCGCTCCAGGCGTTAAAACCAAAATCCTCTCCACGAAGAAGAAGGGGCCTGGATGCAAGCACCGATCGAGGTCTCACGGAGAGCAGTGGAGAAGTGTTTTCGCTTGACATCCTCTCTCATAGGATGAGTGTAATCGCGGGGTTTACACCAACTATCCCGCACGCCATTATGGGACGGGTTTGATAGCCTCTAGCCTTCCGCGCTGCCGTCTGACCGCAGCGGCTGAAGCCGACTTTGGAGACAAGCCATTTATCGCAGCGGTAAACCGCTGCGCCACCCGAAATCAGGTGCAACATCGGCCTGACGCACATTTTAGGTCGGGAAAATCAAAGTCAAGGGCAGCGGACAGGAGTGTCCGCTCCACACGCGAATGTCACTCTTCCACCGGCTGGGCGTTCAGTTCCTGAGGAGGCTCGCCTCCGGCCATGCCTTGGGCGACGATTAGGCGGCGGGCTTCGATGCGGAGTTCGGGCAGGGCGCGTCCGAACCAGATTGCGCCGAGGACGCAAGCCACTCCTCCGGTGGCGACCGTAATGGGTGCGCCGATGCGGTGGGCCAAGGCTCCGCCAAAGAACGCTCCGAAGGGCGCCATCCCCATGAACATCATCGAATAAACCGACATGACGCGGCCGCGCAACTGGTCGGGGACCATGGTCTGGATCAGCGTGTTCGAGCAGGCCATCTGCAACATCATGGAGTAGCCGGCGGGCAACAGGAGCGCGGCTGACAACCAGAATGAGGTCGAGAACGAAAAAAGAAACAGGCTGATCCCCAGGCTCGCGCAGCTGATTGCCACCCATCGCCCGAGCCCTTTCACTCCGGTTTTAGCGGCTAGGGTCAGGGCGCCGAACAGTGCGCCTACGCCGGTGGCGCCCATCAGAATGCCCAGGCCGCGGGCGCCGCCGCGCAGGATTTTGTCGGCGAAGATCGGCATCAGCACGGTGTAGGGCATGCCGACCAGGCTCACCAGGCCAAGCAGCAACAACAGCGTACGAATGATCCGGGTGTGGTTGACCCAGCGAAAGCCCTCGATGATGTCTTCAATCGGCGAATGTTGGCTGGCGCGTGGGGCGCAGTGCACTTGCATCAGAGACAGGCCTACGATCACGGCGATGTAACTAATGGAATTGGCGGCAAAGCACCAGCCTTCGCCGATTCTCGCTACCAGAATTCCGGCTATGGCGGGGCCGATTACGCGCGCGCCATTGAACATCGAGGAATTCAGGGCTATGGCGTTCATCAGGTCCTCTTTGCCGACCATGTCGACGAGAAAGGACTGCCGGCCGGGAATATCGAAGGCGTTGACCACTCCGAGCATGGCCGCGAGCACGAAGATGTGCCACACGTGGACGCGTCCGCTTAGCGTGAGCGCAGCCAGAATTCCCGCGAGGATCATGGAAGCGATCTGCGTGGCGATCACCAGGCGCTGGCGATTGACACGGTCGGCGGTGATGCCTCCGAAAGGCGCGACGAGGAAGACAGGAATCTGGCTGGCAAAGCCGACGCTTCCCAGCAATAGGGCAGATTTCGTCATGCGGTAGACGAGCCAGGCCTGGGCTACGGTCTGCATCCAGGTGCCGATGAGAGAGATAAGTTGTCCGCCGAAGAAGAGCTGAAAGTTGCGGTGGCGCAGGGCGCGCAGGGTTGTCGCCCATTTCGGCAGGCGCGCGGCTTTCCCAGCCGCTTCTTCAGCTGTGGCGGAATTTGGCGACGGAGTCACGCTTTTAGAACTTTTTCACATCTTTCGGATGACGGCAACCGGCAGAAGGATGGTCATTGAGTCATTGAGACATTTAGACATTTAGACATTGAATTATTGAGACATTGAATCAGTGACTCGATTCAGCAGATTTCCACAGGTACGGCCACCGACTTGGAACTTCCCCGCGGGTTCGATCCGCGATAGAGTAAGGATCCACCGATCCGAAGAGCGCCGGATACGGGAAGGATGTACTTATGAACACAGATCCTAATCGTCTGGAACATTATCTGGAACGCCGAGGCGCGCAGCGTTTCGAACTGCACCTCCCGTTGGCGGTTCACTTCGAGGGACGGACGGTGCCCGGGTTTGCTCAGAACTTGAGCGGCCGTGGAATTTTCTTTTACGCCGAGACGGCGCTGCCGGAAGGGGCGGAGGTGGAATTGACTTTTACCATGCCCTCGGAAATCACTTTGGGGGAAAACATGCCGGTTCGGTGTCGTGGGCGGGTGTTGCGCGCCGCCGGTCATTCCCAAGGAGGTCAGCGAACCGGGATCGCCGTGCAACTCGATTCCTATCAGTACTTGCCCTCCGACGAGCCCATGTCCCAATTCTTGAGAGTTTCGGTCGCGAGTGCCGCCGCAGCAACCTCCGGCCAGATGCCGCGCTGAGACCTTTCCGAGGCCTCTTCAATCTATGAAAGCGACCAATTGGGAATTCACGAACCGAGCGCTGGTCTTCGGGATGATCCTCGGGTTCAGCGGAATCCTGGTATTGGGGATTCGCGGTGGCGCTGGCTGTCTTTGCCATAACCTTAAAACTGAAGCTCTTTTTCGCGATACTGGGGGCAAGGCTGGTCTGGTTCTGTGTATCCTCGGCGGTTCTTCAAAAGAAGAGAAATTCGCAAGCCTGACCGCACCAATGGGCGTGGTCGGGAACTCGGACTAATTCGGTGGAGCGCTGGGCGTCCCCGCCCGGCGGACGGGCGGGACGCCCGTCCCTCCATCTTCCTACTCAAGACTTCTCGCGTCTTTTCAATCGCAGGCCTTTGCCTTACAATTAGGTAACCCGGTAGTCTAGAGGGTTGTCTCCCCCTGATTGAAGAACCCGCTGGCGACCTGCCGCTTCGTCTGAGGTAGCCTTCGATTACGAAGGTCATTTGGCCCCGACGCTGGAAGTCCGTAACATGACAATGAACGCAGATAATAGAGTTATGCCCGGGATCGCCGTTGCCCTCCTCACTGAAGACCGCGAACAATCTGTCGTACTGAATAGCCGGGTGGAGAGCACCAATCTGGCCCGTACGGTGCTGAGCCATGTCGGTTTGCCGGCGGGACCGAGCGATGCCGTTTTGCGTCAATTGCAGGATCAGCACACTGAAGTTGTCCTGGTGAACATTGATCCTCAGAATCCGCAGCGCGCCATCCGCACCATCGAACTGATCCACGCCAGCCTTCCCGACGTCACGATTTTTGCCGTGGGCGAAATGAACCAGCCCGCGAACATTGTTTCCGCCATGCGAGCCGGGGCGCGCGAGTTTCTGGATCATGCCGCCAGCCGCGAGGCCTTGATCGAAGCCTTCACGCGCTTCACGGCCACGTTGAGCCGTGCGCAACGCAGTTCGAGTAAGGCCCGGGTCTTCACTTTTCTAAACGCCAAGGGCGGAGCCGGCGCCACAACCGTCGCGGTGAATACAGCGGTCGCCTTGCAGGAGGCTCACGGGCGCACGGTGCTGGTGGATTTCGCCCCCATCGGCCACGCTGCCCTGCAAATGAATCTGCGGCCTCAATTCACGCTGATCGATGCCTTCCAGAACCTGCATCGCATGGACGGTTCGCTGCTCGATGGCCTGATGACGCCCTATCGCAATGGCCTGCATCTGCTGGCCGGGGCGCAGCAACCGCACAACTCTTTCCCGAACGCGTCGGAACTGGCTCGACTCTTCGACCTGCTGGTAAACCAGTATCACTTCGTGGTGCTCGATTGCTCAGGCCGTATGGATGGCACGATGCAGATGATCTGCGATCTTTCGAACGCCGTGCTGCTGGTGGCGCAAACGGATGTCGTATCCCTGTGGAGCGCTGGCCGGATACAGGCGTTCCTGCAGGAAGGAGCGGGCCGCGATCGCCTGCGGGTCGTGCTCAACCGTTATAAGAAGATTCCCGGCTTCACCGACGAGGATGTGGAGAAAGCCACCAATTGCAAGGTGCTATGGAAGGTGCCCAACAACTTCCAGGTCATCGGGCCGGCGATTGACAAGGGCAATCCGGTAGCCGCGCAGGGGAATCACGACATCGGCCGCTCCTATCAGGGTCTGGCCGCGGAACTCGCCGCCGCGACTACGTCCGGCGAAGGCGCTCTCTCGCTGCTCTACCAGCACGACAAGGGCGACGGCAAGCAACGAGCCGGCGGCCCACTGATCGTATCGCCCATGCGCGCCGGGCAATAGACTCTTTTCGGTAGTGGGCTTTTCCGTGTTACTGGGCTGCGAGCTTCGAGCCGCGAGCTTCGAGCAAAACCGGTTGTATCGCAGCTCGACGCCGGCTGACTCCGCAACACGGAATGGGATCACTAACCAACTCCTGCCTCGGCAATTTCCGGCCTTTGTTAGAATCAGGGTTCGCCGAATCAATGTTCGCCAATGACGCCGAGAATCGTTGAAATTCTTTATCAGATGATCGCGTTCCTGTTCGCGATCAGCGTGCACGAGTCTGCCCATGCCTGGACCGCCTCGCGCTGCGGCGATCCCACGGCTCGCATGCTGGGACGGGTATCGCTGAATCCGATTCGCCACATCGATCTGTTTGGCACGATCATACTGCCGCTGGTCGCCGCCATCAGCGGCATCCCATTGCTTGGCTGGGCCAAGCCCACACCGGTCGACCCGCGGAATTTTCGCCATCCCATGATGGACGACATTCTGACCTCGGTGGCTGGTCCGGTCAGCAATTTCATCGTCGCCACGGGCGCGCTTCTGTTGCTGGGCGGCATCTCGCTTTCGTCCGCCTCTGGACACACGCTGATCCTCTCTCTGGGATTGCAGGGTGGCTTCAGCGGCGCTGCTTCCGATTCCGCGTTGACGCCCGTCGCCATGCTGCTGTATGCGCTCATGATCATCAACATCGTTCTGGCGGTCTTCAACCTGATTCCCGTCCCGCCGCTCGATGGCAGCCACGTGTTGCGGCATTTCCTGCCGGATTCGGCGCGCATGGTTTTCGACCGCATCGGCTTCTTCGCACTACTGGCGCTGGTGTACCTGGGCGGAGGACTGCTCTGGAGCTTGATCCGCCCGTTTATCGATTTTTATCGTTCGATGCTGGTTAAATTCTGAATGACAACTCCTCGCAAGAAACGCGTGCTGAGCGGAATGCGCCCCACCGGCAAACTTCACCTGGGAAACTACGTTGGTGCGCTTGAAAACTGGGTCCGCATGCAGGACGAGTACGACTGCTTCTTCGTTGTCGTCGACTGGCACGCGCTGACCACCGACTACGCGGACCCATCGCGCCTGAAAGAAAACTTGGTCGACGTGCTGCTGGATTGGCTGGCCGCGGGGCTTGATCCCGCGAAGTGCGTGATGTTCATCCAGTCCCATGTACCGACGCATGCGGAGCTGCACCTGCTGCTTTCTATGATCACTCCTGTCGGCTGGCTGGAACGAGTCCCAACGTACAAAGAGCAGCGGGAAAACATCAAGGGAAAAGATCTGGACACATACGGGTTTCTTGGTTATCCCGTTTTGCAATCGGCGGATATTTTGATCTACAAGGCGGACGTCGTGCCGGTCGGCGAAGACCAGGTGGCGCACGTTGAACTGACCCGCGAGATTGCGCGGCGCTTCAACGGGTTCTACGCCGCGAAGCGCGAATATGTTTTCCCCGAACCGGCAGCCCTGCTCACACCCGCTCCCCGTCTGCCCGGCACCGACGGGCGCAAGATGTCGAAGTCCTACGGCAACGCGCTGCTGCTGACCGATGCCGAGCCCGTGGTGCGGCAGAAGCTAAAGACGATGGTCACCGACCCTAGGCGCATCAAGCGCACCGATCGCGGCGACCCGGATGTTTGTCCCGTCGGCGATCTGCACAAAATATTCAGCAGCAAAGAAACGATGGCGAAAGTGTACGAAGGCTGCCGCTCGGCTGGAATCGGCTGCATCGAGTGCAAGAGTTGGGTCGCCGATGCCCTGGTAAAGATTCTCAACCCCATGCAGGAGCGCCGAAAAAAATACGAGGACAATCCGCGCCTCGCCTGGGATATTCTGGAAGCGGGCTCGGCCCGCGCTCGTGAGGTCGCAGGCACCACGATGGACGAAGTCCGGAAGGCGATGGGTCTCGACTATAGTCGTAACGACAGTCCGAGCGATAGTCCGAACGTTATTCCGAACGGTCGTTCGACCTCTGAGCCGGCGAAGGATTCCACGAAGTGACGGATTTCTCTCAACCCATATCGGAACAGGCGCCAGTCGCGGCTTCTGGGCGCGGTGCGGCTCCGCCCGTGCCAGCCGCCAGGTCCGCGCAAGACGAGGCCAGCGATTTTCCGTTCGCCATCGCGCTCGGCGAAATCTACGAAGGCCCGCTCGACCTGCTGCTCGACCTGATCCGCAAGCAAGACATCAACATCTACGACATTCCCATCGCAAGGATCACGGCGCAGTACCTCACCTACGTCGAGCGCATACGCGAACTCGACGTAAACGTCGCCTCCGAGTTCATCTACATGGCTGCGGTGCTGATTCACATCAAGTCGAAGATGTTGTTGCCGCGCGATCCGCTGGCTCCCGCCGACGCGCAGGAAGACCCGCGCAACGAGCTCGTCAACCGGTTGCTCGAGCACGAAAAGTTCAAATCCGCGGCACAAATGCTCCTGCAGAAGCAGCAGATTGAAGACGCGGTGCTCAGCAATCCGGCGATCCGAGAGTTCATGGACGCTGAAGGCACCGAGCCCGAACTTGCCGCTGATGTGATCGACCTGGTCAAGACCTTCCAGCAGATCCTCGACCGGGCGCGCAACCGGCCAATCTTGGCAGTGGACGAAGAGACCGTAACCGTCGGCCAGATGATCCAGTACCTGCACCGCCGGCTCGCCCTCGAAGATCGCCCCATTCGCCTGAAGCAGATACTCCGCAATGTACCGTCGCGGCCGGCGCTGGTCTGCATGTTTCTGGCGCTACTCGAACTGGTGCGGTTGCAGGCGATCCAAGTGCGGCAGGACCACGTCTTCGGTGAAGTGCTGGTGAGAAAACATTCTCACTTCGAAGAGGTGATGACGGAGCAAGCTGCGGTGCGTGATGATTGGAAGTAAGAAGGGTCGTTAGTCGTCAGTCGTTAGTCGTTCGCAAAACAGTGCTGCGAGCTACGATCAATCACCGAACGACCAACGACAAACGACCAACGACGATTTATGAGTCTTAGACCCCAACTCGAAGCCATCATTTACGCGGCGGAAATGCCTATTTCGCTCGACCAGATTTATTCGCTGGTAAAGGAGTCGTTGCTTGCGGAAGCTCCGGGAATCGATCCGGCGGAAATCAAGTCGCGCATCCGCGCCACGCTTGAAGAACTCATCGCGGATTACTCAGCCGCAGAGCACGGCATCGAAATCCGCCAAGTCGCCGGCGGATACCGTATGTCCACCAAGCCCGAGCAGCATGACGTGGTGCGCGCCTTTGCCAAGAGCCTGAAACCGCCTTTCCGGCTGTCGCTCCCGGCGCTCGAAACTCTGGCTGTCGTCGCCTACAAACAACCGGTCACGGTGCCTGAGATCAGCGAAATCCGCGGCGTCGATTCCGGCGGGGTCATCGCCACCCTGCTCGACCGCAAACTGATCACGACCGCGGGCAGAAAGGCCGTAATCGGACGCCCCATTCTCTACAGAACCAGCAAGGAATTTCTGCTGCGCTTCGGGCTCAAGGACATCAACGAACTGCCTAGCATGGAGGAATTCGAGAAGCTGCTGGCGGAGTCGTTCCAGAGCGACCTGCTTCCGAGCGAGGGCTCACCTGCGGAAGCGTCTTCAAGTTCGCCGTCGACTTTAGATGATTCTTCCGAAACAGTGTCCGAACCGGAAACTGCTGCTGAAATTGCCGGGGCGCCCGAGTTTGAACCCGTCGGCGAAGAAACCGAAACGCCAGCCAGCACCAAACCGGAGTAGCCATCCATGCCAGCCGAACGTCTGCAAAAGATTATCGCTGCTGCCGGAGTTGCTTCCCGACGCAAAGCCGAAGACCTGATCGTCTCCGGTCGCGTGCTGGTCAATGGGCAGGTGGTCACCGAACTCGGCACCAAAGCCGATCCCGAACAAGACCACATCCGCGTGGATGGCAAACTGCTGCAAGGCCCTGAACGTTACACCTACGTCGTGCTCAACAAACCCAAGGGATATGTAACCACGGTCAGCGATGAGAAAAAGCGCCCCACCGTAATGGACCTGGTGCAGAAAGTGAAAGGGCGCGTGTATCCTGTGGGGCGGCTGGACTGGGCCAGCGAAGGCCTTCTACTGATGACCAATGACGGCGCGCTGGCCAACGCTTTGATGAAAGCGTCGTCCAACGTGGCGAAAACTTACGTCGTGAAAGTCGCCGGCCAGCCCGACGAGGCCAAGCTTGACAAGCTTCGCCGCGGCGTTTCTATCGCCGAAAAAGGCGGGCGCCGGGTGCGCACGGCTCCGGCGAAGATTCGCCTGATCCGCGAAGGCGATAACCCGTGGCTCGAAGTGACCATCATTGAAGGCCGTAACCGCCAGGTCCGAAAAATGTTTGAAGAAGTAGGGCACCACGTGGAGAAAATCCGGCGCGTGCAGTACGGTCCGCTCGCGCTCGACGTGCCGCCGGGAGATTGGCGCAACCTTACTCTGCTGGAAGTGGCCAAACTGAAAACCGCCGCGACGGGACCGAAAATTTCTCTTCCGCCCAGCGCGCCTACTTCGCCTCGCGCACCGAAATTGCTACAGTCATCGAAACCGTTGCGCTCACCCAGATCGCCGCACTTGGCGAAATCGCCCGCACCGAATCGCCGGCACGATTAAAGCGAATCCCATGGTTGACGGGACCACAGACAGCTGCCGAGCTGCGCTCGACTTGGACCCTTCGACTTCGCTCAGGGCAGGCTCGCGAGGGCGCCCGTCCCCACACAACCCCCAGCGCTAGACAGCTTGCGGAAAAACTCGTCGCGCCGCAAAAAGCACACCTCGGGCGCTGAAGCGCAGACACATTTCCAACGACTTAACGGCACGAGTAAACTCGTGCCCTTCCCAAAACCGGCTTTGGTCGGAGTTTTTCCGCAAGTTGAAGAGCGGTTCTCGTGATGGTGTGTAGTGCGCACCCTCAGCGGCTAAAGCCGGAACCGGTGGTGGCCCCTAACGGCACGGCTGAAGCCGTGCCCTACCCGTTCCCGACTCCATATATAGCAAATCGAGAAGTGCTCTACCGGTTTGCTTCCGCAACCATGGGCAGACGGGCTGCGCCGTACAAGCCGGCATCGCTCCCCAACAGGGCGCGTGTGACGATGGTCTTGTGGCCGGGGCCAGCCACCACGTGCGCGGACGCGCCCTCCTTGCGGGCCGATGGATCGGGCGGCGCGGTGGCGGCGTACACGATGGAGCGTCGTCGCAACTCCTCGAAGATGGAAGGGGCAAAAGCCTCCCACGCGCTCGAAACTCCCCCGCCAATCACGTAAATCGGCAGGTTCAGGGAATTCACGAGCGACGAAAGCACAATTCCCAAACAACGGCCTACGGAGCGGAAAATGCGGCGCGCGTCCTCATCGCCTTGGATCGCGAGATTGTAAATCGATTTCGCGCTGAACTCCGGGTCGGAGTGGGCAGTACGCGCCAGCGCCGACGCGCCGTCGTTCGCAATCGCTTCCCGCGCCATCCGGACCACTGCCGTCGCCGAAGCATATTGTTCCAGGCATCCTCGATTCCCGCACCCGCAAGGGTGCCCGTCCGGTTCAACGGTCATGTGCCCGAACTCCCCGGCCATACCATTCGCGCCGCGCCAGATCGCGCCGCCCATGACCAATCCGCCGCCCACGCCGGTACCGAGGGTCAGTATGGCCACGTCGGAATAATCCTTGGCCGCACCCAGCCACTTTTCTCCGAGCGCCGCGACGTTGGCGTCATTTTCGAGGATCACAACGGTCTTCAGGCGCTCCTCAATCGCGGCGCGAGCGGGATAGTCGACCCAGTCGGGCAGGTTGGGCGATTCGCGCACTACGCCAGTCTGCATATCGATGATGCCGGGCACACCGATGCCGATCCCCAACAGTGGGGCGGAGTTCCTGTATTTCTCCTCCATGCGCTGGATGGCGTCGCACATGTCGTCGATGAGGTGATCGCGTCCCGGGCGAACCTTGGTGCCGAGCGTAACTTTTTCGATGAGCGCGCCTTGCTCGTCCACGGCCGCGATGCGCAAGTTCGTGCCGCCGAGGTCCACTCCAATTGAGATTTTATTCATGATGAATGACTCGGTAGTCTCTTCTAGGGAGCCTTTATCCTTGCACTTTTTTATAGTGCGGGTGTCGATCCGTCAAATTCAAATCGTTCTAATTACGGCTATTTTTGACAATTTGAACAGTAGTGACTGCTGCGTCCGGCCAGGACAACGCGCCGGATCTTGGTCCTGCACACCAGGCACGGCTCCCCCTCACGGCCATAAACTCGGTGCTGGAACTGGAAGAACCCTTCTTCTCCATTGGAGTCCACGTAATCGGAAATCGAAGATCCGCCCAGGGCGATCGCCTCGCGCAGCACCTCCCGCACCGCTCGGTGCAGCTTGCCCAACTGCTCCCGTGTGATGGCCGCCGCCCGCCGGCGCGGACGCACGCCTGCCCGAAACAACGACTCGTCGGCATAAATATTGCCCACGCCGCGCAGCAGCTTCTGATTCAGAAGCGCGCTCTTGATCGGAGTCTTGCGCCCGCGAAAAAGCGCGATGAACCGCTCCTCGCTCACCTCCAGCGGCTCCAGTCCGCCAGGATCGAAACCTCCAGCATGAACGCTCAGCTTGCCAAACATCCGCGGATCGATAAACCGCAGTTCGCGCCCCGAAGCCAGCTTCGCGATCAGGTGAGTGTGCTTTGCGACTTCCGCAGCCGGTTCGCAAACGACGATGCGCCCGGTCATGCCGAGATGGACGATCCACTGCGCATCCGACCGATGTAGAGACGCGGCTTGCCGCGTCAGGCCGCGAACTGCGCGTTTGCCTTTCTTTGTCTCTGTCTTTGTCTCTGTCTCTGATGCGGTCCGCAAGGCCCGTGATTCCCCCTCCAGATCGAACACGATGTGCTTGCCCGCGCGGCTCACGCGTATGATCCGCTTGCCCTCCAGCGTCGCAGCGATGACGCCGGCAGGTGACTTGAGCGGCTGCCTTCTGGGGCCGATCCAGACAGATTCGACCGTATCGCCGGAGATGCGCTTGTCCAAGCCTCGCACAATGGTTTCGACTTCGGGAAGTTCAGGCACACTCTCAGGATACAAGATCGTCGCGGCCAGCTTCTGTTCCGGGCGCTTCGCGGCGTCAAGGACAAAGGCAACCACAGTGGACACGGAGGACACAGGGGAAATCCCCTGAATTCCGGTTTGCTCGTCCACAGTCCGATTGGGTATGCTAAAGCGTACACACCAAGCTCCGCCGATCTTCCTGGGTTCCCAGTCTTTTCAACAGCAGCGGCGCAACCCGTGTGTGCGACCCTGGGGCGGCCTGCGGTTTGCGGCCGCGCAATATTCCAAGTGGAGTTTTCATTGAGCAGAGGCAGCACGAGCAGGGGTAGAACTGCGGTCATTGTCGGAGCCCAGTGGGGCGACGAGGGCAAGGGCAAGATTGTCGACGTACTCACGCAAACATTTTCGGTCGTGGCTCGCTACGCAGGCGGGCATAATGCCGGACACACCGTCATCATCAACGGCAAGAAATTCATTCTGCAGCTCGTGCCCGGCGGCATTCTGCGGCCCGAGTGCACCAGCGTCGTCGGCAACGGCGTGGTGATCGATCCCTTGGCCTTCCTGAAGGAAGTCGCTTCCCTGCGCGCTGCCGGCGTGAAGGTGGATGGCAACCTCTTCGTCTCGAATCGCGCGCAGGTCATTCTTCCCTACCATCGCATGATGGAGCTGGGGTCGGAAAACGCTCCCGGCCGCGTGAAAATCGGAACCACCTCACGCGGCATCGGCCCATCTTACGAAGACAAAATGGGACGCCGCGGACTGCGCGTCGCCGACCTGCTCGACCGCCAATTGCTGCGCACGCACATCGAGAACGCATGCCGCGAAAAGAACATGATCGCGCACGCGCTGTTCAACTCCGACCCGCTCGATGCCGACAAAATGTTCGGGGAATACGCCGACGCCGCCGAGAAGATCGCTCCCTTTGTCCGCGACACGGCACTCCTGCTGAACCGCGCTCTGGCCGAAGGCAAGTCGATCGTCTTCGAAGGCGCGCAGGGCACCATGCTTGACATCGATCACGGCACCTATCCGTTCGTGACGTCTTCGAGCTCCACTTCTGGCGGCGCCGCAACCGGAACCGGCGTGCCGCCGACATCGATTGACACGGTTATCGGCATCACCAAAGCCTATTGCACACGGGTCGGCAGCGGCCCGTTCCCCAGCGAACTTGCCGGTGTGTCGGGCGGGGCACAAGGCGAAGACCTGCGCAAACGCGGCAACGAATTCGGCGCCGTTACGGGACGTCCGCGCCGTACCGGCTGGCTCGATTTGCCTCTGCTCCGTTACGCTGGCATGATTAACGGTATCTCCTGGTTGGTGGTTACTAAGTTGGATGTGCTCGACCACTTGACGGAGATTCCAGTCTGCGTGGGGCATAAGGTGGACGGCAAGGAAACGGATGAAGTGCCGGCTCAGGCATGCGGTTATGAAAAACTCGAAGGCATCTACCGCAAGATGCCGGGCTGGGCCAGCTCAACGCAGGCCATCCGGACGGTCGAAGCACTGCCCAAGGCCGCCCGCGAATACCTGGCCTTCATCGAAAAGGAAACCGGAGCGCGGGTGGGAATGATTTCCACGGGCCCCGATCGTGGGCAGACGATCCTGGTCCCCGAGTTCATAAGCGAGTTGGGACTGAAGAGCTGCTGAAAAGTTTTGCAACGGGGGTATCGCAGTAGCGATGCCGAAATTCTTCCGCTTGTAGAGACGGGGCTTGCCCCGTCTTCTTTGGGCGCGACAGGAGACGCGGCAAGCCGCGTCTCTACAAGAATAGAACGGAGCGACGGATGCTGGTGTTGGCCGTAACCTGGATGGCAAAAATCGGACGAGAGTCCGAAGTGACCGCGATCTTTGAAAAACTCACAGCCGAATCGCGTAAAGAACCGGGCTGCCTCATGTATCAGGTGCATAAGCACAAGACCGATTCGCGCCGGTTCTTTATCTACGAACAATACCAGGACGACGCCGCCCACGAGGCGCATCGCGCCACCCCGCATTTCTTGCAGTTGGCAAAGAAGGATCTGCGTAAGATCGCCGACCGCACCGAGGGACACTTGTTCGAGCCACTGGGTTAGCTCTTAATCAATTGTCATCCTGAGCGAAGCGAAGGACCTCATGCGAGCACGCATTCGCGGGCTGCGTGACCCTCAAGTCGGCTGCTTGTCCGCCATCAACACGCCGCCTGAAGCATAGCTCTCCTTGGAAACTTCGTGGAAAGCGACCACGATGGCTTCGCGGCGCGCTCCCGCTTCTTCCACCATCGCATCGGTAATGCGCTGCGCAATCTTCCGCTTCTGATCGGCGGTGCGGCCTTGGAGCATGGTGACTTGAACTAATGGCATAGAGTTCTCAGTTCTCAGTTCTCAGAAAGACCCAGCCTCAGATCGACTTTACTGAGAACTGGGAAC
>JBEKFN010000067.1:0-14088 GCA_050013295.1 Terriglobales bacterium | reverse complement strand
CACCCGGGTTTCGGTGCTGGTGATTTCGGGATCGTCCAGCAAGCGGATGGTGTTTTCGGCGTTGTAGAGCAGTTCGATCAGCCGCGCCCAGTGATAGAGCAGCGTGAGCTGTGCCGGCCGCCCGAACTTCGCGCGAAACTCCTCGAGTTCGGCCTGCGCCAGCGGCGTGTCGATAAAGTCGCAGACGTTGATGCGCGCCAGCGTGTTGGCACGATAGACGCCCTTGGGATTGTCGACATCCATGGAGAACCCTTCGCCCCACTGTTTGGCGTAGGGGAACTTCAAGTAGCTCCACGATTCAATGTGCTCGGAGAGGAATTCCGTATAGCGATCGTACGGAAAATCCTGGTGTGTGCCATTAGGCGCCATCAGACGAAGCTTTCCGTCGTAGAGGTTGAGCGCGCCGTTTTCCTTGACGGTGCCGATGAAGCCGGTGTTGATCACTCCCAGCGACTTCACCACTTCGAGGTACTTGGGGAACACGTTCTCCTTGGCAAAAGCGATGGAGAACTTGGCGAGTTCGAGCGCCTCATCGGCATTCTTGCGCAGTTGATCGCGCTCGGCAGGAGCCAGTGGTTTGCTGAATCCGCCTGGAATAGCGGCCTGGGGATGGATCGCCTTGCCCGCCAGGACTTCCAGCATATGGGCGCACATGTGGCGTACCTTCACCACTTTTCTGGCAACGTCGGGCGCTGCCTTCAGCACGCCGATGACATTGCGGATGGAATAGTCAGCATCCGGACCGAGCAGGAAATCGGCTCCCGCCAGGAAATAGAAGTGCAAAATGTGCTCTTCCATGTAGGCGATGCTGTTGCACAGTTCGCGCAGCTTCTTGCCAGCCGGGGGCGGCTCGACTCCAAAGACCGCGTCGCAAGCCTTGGCCGAGGCCAGGTGATGCGACCACGGGCACACACCGCAAATGCGCGGCGTGATGCGGGGAAGGTCTTCGACCGGGCGCCCGAGGCAGAACTTCTCGAACCCGCGCAGTTCAATGACGTTGACCCGGGCGGTGTCCACATTGCCCGCGTCGTTGAGTTGAATGGTCACCTTGGCGTGGCCCTCGACGCGCGTGACAGGTTGAATGACTAGTGTCTTTGCCATGGATCACCTCTTGGGCATCGGCCGCAGACGGCCCGAGCCAGCGAAACGGTTGAAGGTTGCGGCCCGATCCGGAATCTGCTTGGGATCGAGTCCGATGGAAGAAAGCGCTCCCATCATGTCCACCATGGGGTTGGCTTTTTCCGACAGCGGGCCAAAGCAACCCTCGCATGGCATGTAGGCGCGGATGCAGCGCGGGTTGCCGTCGCTGCCACCGCAGCCGGCGCGCGTCGCTGGCCCCAGGCACAGGATGCCCTGCTCCATGAGGCAGCGCATTTCGGTCAGTGGCGCCCCAAATTTAAATTCCGGAGGATCGAGGTGGCCCTTCAGGGTGGAGACTGCCTTCTTTTCACGCCGGGTGGGACACTCGTCGCAAACGCTCTTCGATGCCAGCGCGGGCAGCGGCTTGCCTTCAAGAAGAGCGAGCAATGCGTTGGCCACCATCTCTGGTGTGGTTGGACATCCGGGCAGATAGGCATCCACCTTCACCACTTCGTGGAGGGCATAGACTCGGTCGGTCAGAGCGGGAATCTGCTCGTGGGGTAAGCCGTTCTTCTCGGTGGTTACGCTGTCCCGGTAGACCTTCTCCAACAGCTCGTCTGTGCTGTACTGATTCGCCAGCGCCGGGATGCCGCCAAAGCAGGCGCAAGAACCTAGAGAGATCAGGATCTTGCACTTCTTACGCATCTCCAACGCCAGTTTCTTGTGTTCTTCGTTGCGGATTCCTCCCGATATAAGCCCGACGTCCGCTGCGGGGATCTCCATCTCTGCATTTTCGCCAGTCTGACCAAAGAGCTTGTGGTCCATCAGGACTGGCATGTGCACGATTTCTACTTGTTTGAGTACGTCGATGAGCGGTTCACCGATATCGAGGATGGTGACTTCACAACCTCCGCATATGGCAAACCATTCTTCGGCAAGTCGAGCTGCCATGTTGAACCTCCTACCGGACTTGAATTAGTAGTGCGTCGTTCTCATCCCCACAATCTGTTATTGCTGCGTTCGATACGGGCTTGGACCGGGCTTCCTTGCCTGCTCCACACCTGCTCCCCGATCTAGGACCACTTGAGCAAATGTATCAACACTTATCGTTCAACCGGCTCTCCCGAGTCAGTGATTCAAATCACCCACCAGTGTGACTGGAACGCGACGTGCCGGTGGAAACCGAGGCCCGGTGCGAAGCTGGGAACGGACTAACCTGGCAATGACGAGCATCACAGTTGAGGGGGAGCCGCGCCCGAAAGAAAGTGGCGGGTGAATCAGGGCAATGAGTTAGGGATTGCAGGAATGGCGTTCGATAGATGAGAATCTACCGAGTAGAAAGAGGGTTTCTACCGCTCGCTCATACTGATCCACCAAGGGCGGAAGCGATCGGCTTTGGAGGTCGGGCAATAGCATTTCGGTCAGCAGGCGGGGGCAAGCCCTGACGGTTTGCAATCGCAGCCGAAAAGCACTCTCAGCAACCTGAACGCCGGAGGTTGCGATCTTGGGGTCGGAGCTCCGTTGCGCAGCCTGACCAATCTTTGCCAGCGCCGTCGCGGCCCTTCCCGCTTCCCAGGCATAGAGGAGTGCTGCCCACGCACGCTGCCGCTTAATCTCGCGGAACTTCTTTGGCGATAGATTATTGCGAAGAAACGCTTCCTCGGCGGAGTCGAGCAGGTTTCTGAAGGCCTCAATGTCGAGAGACCGGAACGCCTGGACAGCTTTCTCTAAATCCACCCGGCGCGTGCGGCTGCGGATGGCGACATACACCAGGATCGCCAGCGCGAAGAACGCAACCGCGACAAGAGTCCAAGCGGCGGTCAACCCTTGAGCAAGCGTTGCAGCTCCGTGTTCCATGTCTCCACCTCATCATGGGGAACAGCTGCGAGAGACGCAGGTTTAGCTTCGGGCGCCAGCAAATACCCGATCCAGATCGAAACGCAAACGAGGTAGTTGCCGGTTATCAGCAAATTCAAGAATTCCGCGCCTGCCCTACTGGTGAATTCCGCGCGCAGAGCAAACATAGCCAGATCAAGGCTTGTCAGGACCGCAAGACCCAGCGCGATCCCGAATGCAGGGCGACGCCAAGACAGGCCCAGGAAGCGGGAAAAGAGCAACAAGGCAAGGAGCAAGCCAGATTGGACCATAGCCGCTCCCCGGTTGACGACGAATATACCGGCATACCACTTGGCACTACTGCCCCCGGGCGCATAGACAGTGAGCACAACACCCATTACAAGCAAAAAAGCTGTCACGCCTTGCAGCGATCGCCTCGCTGACACCTTCAGAAACTGGGATTCACGAAACAAATCTTTAGAAACCTCATCAATCACGCCAAAACGCAGAGCGATGCTAAGAATCAGCGTGGCGGAAAAAGCTACCGCATACTGATTCCCAGTCAAGCCTTGGACGGCATACAAAGTGAACAGCAGAATGAACCCAGCAATCTTGAAAAGCACATAGGCGAAAAAGCACGGAAATTCGCGGTGCAAGCGGCGCTTGCAAAGAATTACCGCAAGCACGCCCAGAAGCACATGCGGCGTGATCCACAGGAAAAGCAAAAGCGCCTTGTGCCAATTCATGGGGAGCATTGCAGAGCACTATAGCCCTGAAATTGCTCCATTTCAACTGAGAAACCCGCCGCAATTCTTTCCTACTTTGTCGGCGCCCCGCTGCAGCCCAGGAGGGTACAGATCAAGGGCACGGGCGTGGGATCGCCCTCGGCCATACTTGGAAGCGCCGCGGTTGTCAGGAACAGGGCTATTGCAGCCAAAGCCAGCATGAATCGTTTCACGGTAGTTCTCCTTTGCGAAAGAATTCGCACCGTGATACATTGCTGGCGGCAGAGGGGTTTTCTGAATTTAGTTGACTTCCGATGTCTTTTCGGAATTCGTAAATTCGATGAGACTGAAATCCGCTATCGAGGATTTTCGAGCGAGCACCCTAGGCGCTGTCCCGGGCTTGTTGGGCAGACTTTCCTACGTGGGCAGATTGCGTGACGGCAACGCAACGGGCAATGGAAGGTATGAACACTGGGGCTTGGCGAAGGTGTATGGCGACGATGCCGCACAATGCGCCATCCGTGCGTCGCATCGGGCACTACTCTCCGAGGTCTTGAAGAAACCCCTGGCTGTGCTGCTCAAAGACGTGCCAGAGTCATGCTCGAACGAGCATCTAACGGAAAGGGAGTTCCTGGCTTCGCTGACCCACTGTCCACCTAAGCCCCTCTCCCCAGCTGCCCTGGCGCATCTGAGGTCAGTACTGAGCGCGCTTTCGGCGTTAGTTGAAAGTCGGGTTGATGCCAATCTCCGAGGCGCAACGCGACCCCGACAACCTGCCCCAGAACCTCGGCCTCCTGCGGGTGTCTAAGAACCCGCACCGGAACGGGAGACAGGGGATGCGGTTGCAAGACGATGGAGTCACGCTTCATCGAGCACCAGCAACACGTATATCCGTCGCGCATTTCCACAAAGTAAATAGGACGCTCGAACTCCGAACGCCATGTTCCATCGCTTACCTTGTTCTTGGCTTCGTCTACTTGCACGAAACTGCCCGGCGGAAGAATGGGATACATCGTGAAATCTTCCGATCCAATATACCCATAGGTGTAGCGATCGTCCGCAAACTGCGCCAGATAAGACAACGGCACAATACCCCATTGCTCGATGGCGCGTCCCAAGTCCGTCGTTTTCTGGAGCGAGAATCCGGGATCGAGCCGCGTCGGCATCCGCACTTGTCCGACGTTGCTCAAAGCTTCGGACAGGTGCGACTTCTGCGGACGCCCAAAGCTGATATCCGCTGAGATGTCATCGAGTTCGAGGCCATAGAAGGATAGCAACTCCCGATATTCTCGCCGATAAATAGCGGCAAACGAATAGAGCCGAAAAATGCTCGGGATTATGCCTTTGGTCTCGATGTCGGACAAGCGGCTGGGCGGAATGGCGAATTCCTCGCTCTCAAATCTCTGCGCGATGCGATTACTGGCCAGTTCCACGTCCCTCATACGATATCCAAGGGATTCTCTCAGCGCCCGCAGCCTCTGCCCACCATTATGTTGCACGCCCGCTGACCTCTGGGCATATTCTATCATCGGTTTTGATGGCGCAACGAACATCACGTTCCTCCTGAATTTCCTGATTTCAGAACAGAAACAGCCGCACGGTTACAGCGCAGTTCGGTCAGAACGGATCCAGGCGGACGCTATCGGTCGCATCAAGCGAGAAGCTGTCCGTGAGCGTTTGTTCGGTTTTCGTAACAGGAAATTCGGCTTGACTATGACCCGGGGAAGGGGTAAGTAGGGGTGTCTTCCCGGGACAGCACTAAACCCGGAAGACGGTGCCGCAGAACCCGAGGAGGCTCCCCGAGCGGGGAGGATGAGATTGGTTCCCAAGCGGAGGAACCGATGCCTGCCGCGACTGTCGAACTTGAGTCGCGCGTGGAAAGGCACAATTGATCTCTGCAAACGCAGCACTGACTGGCTCCTACGACTACGGCGAGGTGGCACGCTCAGTGTTGATCGCGATCGCCGCCTCCTATGCCGCACTTGATCTTGCGGGGCGTGTAACCGCCGCACACGGCCGCGCTCGCTCGCTCTGGTTGGCCGGTGGCGCCGTGGCGATGGGCATCGGCATCTGGGCGATGCAATTCAAGGGGATGCTGGCCTTCCGTCTGCCTGTGGCGGTCGAGTACCACTGGCCAACAGTTCTCGCATCACTTTTGCTGACCATCCTCGCGTCCGCGGTCGCGCTGTACGTGGTAAGCCGCCAGAAAATGGGTCTGGTCGAAGCTCTAACCGGCAGCGTCATTATGGGCGGCGGCATCGCCGGCATGCACTACATCGGCATCGCCGCAATGAGATTGCCTGCGATCACCCGGTTTTCCCCCCTTCTGGTGGCCGTCTCTGTTGTGCTCGCAATCTTTTTTTCTCTGATCGCGCTGCTGCTGGCATTCGATCTGCGAGAGGAGACCAGATGGGCTGTGCGGCGAAGGCTTGGCAGTGCCATAGTCATGGGAGTCGCGGTCTCGGCCATGCATTACACCGGCATGGCTGGCGCACGTTTCGTGCCCGCTTCGCCTCCGGACCTTTCCCACGCTGTGAGTATTTCCCTCCTTTTCAACAACGGAATTGCCGTTGCCACCTTGATCGTGCTTTTCGCCGCCATCGTGACCTCGTCTGTGGACAGGCGGGCGAGTGAGGAAATCCGGCGGCTGAACCAAGAATTGGAGGGTCGCGTCGCCGAGCGGACTCGACAACTTGAAGCGGTCAACCAGGCGCTGAGAAAGGAAATAGTCGAGCGTGAACTGGCAGAAAAGGCGGTGCTGGAGGGTGAAGACCGCCTCCGGCTGATGATCGACACAATTCCCGCGATGATACATAGCGCTCGTCCAGACGGATATCTGGACTTCTTTAACAAACGCTGGTTGGAATACCTGGGCGTTTCTTCGGATGAGCTTCTGGGATGGCAATGGACCCATGTAATTCATCCCGACGATCTTGCGCAGCTGGGGGACAAGTGGCAAACATCGTTGGCGACCGGCAGACCCTTCGAAGCGGAAGTACGACTTCGACGGGCTGACGGAGAATATCGCCTGACGCTTCATCGGAAAGTGCCACTACGCGACGAAGCGGGCCACATCGTTAAGTGGTACGGCTCCGTTATTGACATCGAGGAGCGAAAGCGGGCCGAAGACGAATTGAGAAAGCAGAAGGAGGTTTTCCAGAAGATATTCGAGAATATCCCGGTGACGATAGCCTTCTTCGACGCGGATGGCCAAATCGAGCTGGTCAATCCGGAATGGGAACGCACGTTAGGTTGGACGCTGAAAGAAATACGCGAGCAAAATCTGGACATATTTGTCGAGCTTTACCCTGATCCGCAGTATCGCCAAATGGCCCGGGACTATGCTGCCGCGGCAACTAATGAGCATACCGAATTCAAAGTGAGGGCGAGGGATGGGCGGATCAGAGACATGGCCGCGGATGTCATACATTTTTCCGACGGGTCGAGAATCGGCATCGGACAAGACATCACGGAGCGAAAAAGTGCGGAGGCGGCATTGCAGGAAGCGCAGGCGAATCTTGCTCACGTCACCCGCACGCTGACGATGGGAGAACTGGTCGGCTCGATTGCCCACGAGGTCAATCAACCCCTGACTGGGGTCGTCGCCAACGGTAATTTCGCACTCCGCGAGCTCGCCAGCGGGACACCGAACCAGGAAAAGTTGCGCGAGGCAATTGCGGAAATTGTGGAGGACGGAACGCGGGCTAGCGCGGTCATTTCACGGATTCGCACGCTGTTGAAGAAGGGCGCGCCTAATCGGGTTGAACTGGACATCAATGATGTAATCGGGGAAGTCGCTATTCTCGTGCGCAACGAGGCGGCCCGGGACCGTGTTCAAGTGCAGCTCAACCTGGCCGCCGGTTTGCCTTGCATACTAGGCGACCGAGTGCAGTTGCAGCAGGTCTTGATCAATCTGATCATGAACGGAATCGAAGCCATGCGCACCGTGACTGACCGGCCACGGAAGCTTAACATCAAGTCCGTTAAGCACGCCGATGGTGTGCTGGTCCAAGTTCAGGATTCGGGAATCGGGTTCGATTCGGATCTGGTGGACCGTATCTTTGAACCATTCTTTACGACCAAGGCACAGGGTATAGGAATGGGATTGTCAATTAGTCGGTCGATTGTCGAGTCTCATGGAGGCCGTTTGTGGGCTGAGTCAGGTCCCAACGGAGCGCTGTTTCAATTTATTTTGTCCGTCCCAATCGGAAATGGTGTTTCATGATTGAGCTGGCCTCCGTAGTTTTTGTAGTGGATGACGATCCGTCGGTCCGTCGCGCCATCAAGCGTCTTGTCGAGTCGGTAGGATTGCACGTAGAGATTTTCGGGTCCGCGCAGGAGTTTCTGCAGGCCAAGCGTCCGGATGTACCCAGTTGCCTCATCCTGGACATTCGGTTGCGGGGGGCGAGCGGGCTTGATTTCCAGCGACAGTTGGTTGAGGCGGGAATTTATGTCCCGGTCATCTTTATTACCGCGCACGGCGACATCCCTATGAGTGTGCAAGCGATGAAGGCGGGAGCCGTCGAGTTTCTCCCCAAGCCGTTCCGCGATCAGGACCTGCTGGATGCGATTCAGGTCGCGCTGAAGAGGGATCGGGCCAGACGCGAACGAGAGGCGGAAATTGCCATGCTGCAGGAGCGCTACGAGTCGCTGACGCCGCGCGAGCGCGAAGTTGTTGCCATGGTCGTTGCGGGCATGCTCAACAAGCAGATTGCGGCTGAGCTTGGCACCGCCGAGAACACAGTAAAGGTTCATCGCAGCCGTGCGATGGAAAAGATGCAGGCACAATCCCTGGCCGACTTGGTGAAGATAATTGAAAGACTCCAGTCTTCGCTGGCAAAATCTGCCTAAACTAAAGCGCTATAGGCATTCCTCTTTCTGTTACCTCACGCTTGCCAACCGCCAATAGAATTCTCGTATCTAAAAAGTTATATGTGAATAAAGGTTATATGTTGATCTTAGCCTCCGGCTTAGAGAAGAGGACTGCCACGGCAGGCGTTGAGGATGAGTCAGTTTGTAAGGCGACGCGAGTGGCCGTCGCCGCTTGTAGTAAGTATCGCGCTGGTCAAGGGCCGCCGAGTGCCATTTTGGGATCTAGACGAACACTACCAGTCGGAAGAAGCGGGCAGGCCCCCGCAAGCGTCTGTTCGGTTTTCGTAACAGGAATACTCGCTGCCTTGCTTATGACCGGGAGATGGGATAAGAATCATTTACCGGGAAGGCACCAATCCTGGAAAACGGTGACGCAGAACCTAGCTCCCCGACCGGGGAAGAATGAGATTGGTTCCCAAGTAAAGGAACCGACGACTGCGTCTAACCGCGATGTTGAACTGTAGTCCCGCAGCATGGCAAGCTGCGATGACCCCCAGTTCCTGCTCAAAGCCATCGTCCGACAAATTGCACGCGGCAGGTGCAGGAGGTCTGCATGTCAGAAGGCGGAGTCGCGCTCGGCAAAGATGTCTCTCCGGAGCGCAATCGGTATCGCGGATTACTCGAGATCACGGACCTGGTAGTGCGGGCCAAAAGTCTGCCCGACGCATTCAAGGAACTCGCCTCCCCGGTGCTCGCCCTGACGGCGGGCGAATTGTTGAATGTTTCCCTGCATGACCCGCACCGGGATTGCATGCTGACTCAGTACTGGAAAAGGAACCAGGAAAGCGGAGAGTTCGATGTTTTGCCGGTGGACGAAGCCGCGACCGGGTGGGTTTGGAAACATCAGGAACTGGTCGCCATCCCCGATACCGAGCGCGAACAGCGCTTTCCCGGTTTTGTCCCGGTGCTGCTCAATCACGGCGTCCGGTCATACATCGCCCTTCCCGTGAGCACGCCTGCGAACCGTTTTGGAGCACTTGGCCTGGGCAAGGGCGTTCCCGGGTCCCCGAACGACGATGACGTCGAATTCCTCTCTCGCGTCGCGCTGATGGGAGCGCTTGTGTTGGAGAGGGATAGAGCCTACAGCGCCTTTGAGGAGCAGCAGAGCCTGGTCGCGATCAGCCGTGAACTGAGTTTCAGTCTGGAGTTGGAAAAGCTGTTGCCGGTCATTCTTTCCAGTCTGCGGAACATCGCGCGCTATGACCGGGCCGTCCTGGACGTGCTGGACGACGATGGCAAGAACCTGCACTTATTTGGAGATGCTAAGGAGTGGGAGCCTTTCGTCAACAGCGACGCTAAGGTTCCGATTGAGCAAGCACTCTCGGAGCGGGCGATCCAGACGCGAAGCGTTGCACTTTTGACGGCGGACGATTTGCGCGAGATGAAAGCGCCCCTGGCGAAAGCCATGTGCGAACTCGGGGTTCGATCCGTTTGCAGTGTGCCCTTGATCGCGGGGAACCGGATCTGGGGAGCGCTGAATCCGAGTAGCACGAAGGAGAATGCTTTCGGCCGGTCGGAGGTTGAGTATCTGCAGCAAGTGGCCAACCAGATCGCCTCTGCGCTCCAGAATGCGCATTCCTATCGCGAGATCGCGCAACTCAAGGACCGCCTAACCCAGGAGAAACGCTATTTGGAATCCGAAATCCGGAGCGCGAATCAGCCCGACGATATCGTCGGCAGCAGCCCAGCCTTGAAACGTGTGCTGGACTATGCTGCCATAGTCGCCGACACCGATTCCACTGTCCTCATCACCGGCGAAACCGGGACCGGAAAAGAGCGCATCGCCCGCGTGATTCACAGCATGGGCCGGCGCAAGGAGCGCAACTTCATCAAGATAAACTGCGCCGCCATCCCCACCGGTCTGCTGGAAAGCGAGTTGTTCGGCCACGAGAAGGGAGCATTCACTGGAGCGATAAGCCAGAAGATCGGACGGCTGGAATTAGCGGATAAAGGCACTTTGCTGCTCGACGAGGTTGGAGAAATTCCTCTGGAGTTGCAACCCAAGTTGTTGCGCGTTCTGCAGGACCAGGAGTTCGAGCGCCTGGGAGGAACGAAGACGATCCATGTGGACGTGCGGCTGATCGCCGCCACCAATCGCGATCTGGTTCGTGCGATGGAAGAAAAAGAATTCCGCGGGGACTTGTTCTACCGCTTGCACGTGTTTCCCCTGCATCTGCCGGCATTGCGCGACCGGCGCGAAGACATCCCCATGCTCATTCGCCATTTTGTAGAAAAATGTTCGGCCCGGCTGCACAAGCGAATCGACGTTATCCCCGATGAGGCCATCCAAGCCATGATGTGTTGGAGATGGCCGGGAAACATCCGCGAGCTGGAGAATTTTGTCGAGCGCTCGGTAATCCTGTCGGAAGGCAACCGCTTGAGCCCGCCTCTCGACGAGTTGCGCGGCGAAACCTCACGGCAGCCTTCCGAGTTCGATGGTACGTTGCGCGACAAAGAACGAGACCACATCATCGAAATTCTCCGCCAGACCCGGGGCGCGCTGTCGGGTCCGGCAGGCGCGGCGGCCCGGCTTGGACTCAAGCGCACCACCCTGCAGTACAAGATGCAGCGGCTGGGAATCAATCGCCTGGACTACTTGAGCTAGCCTCTGCTGCTCTTCACCAGGCCCGGGCAAATTGGGAAAAGATCTACAACACGTGCGCGCTCATCAGGCCCTCTGCTGCTTGACCGCAGCAATTCCTGCAGCAGTACTCATCCCAACGGAAGGAATCAAAGGTGTCACCCCCTACAGCTTCGTTGTTGCAAAGATCGGGGGAATCCCCTATAGTTCCTCTCTTATAATTTCCTTTATAAGTTCCCTTTATTGCTTTCCTTATAATTTCTGCTCATTACAGTTGTCCTCTGGTGCGAATAACCTATAGTTATCGGGCCAGTCAGCGATGTGATGCAGAGCGGGGTAACCATGGGACCCGAAGGCACAAGGCAAGCGAGAATGACAGTTTTGAGTCAAGAGATCGACTCCATCCATCACGCCAATAGACTATTTTGGGAACAGGGGACGGCCCAGGGCCGCAAAGCCAAAGGCGAATATTATTACAGGCAAGATCGGCTAGAAGAAATCCGGAGCGAAATGGCTGAACTGAGCCACGTAGGGGAATGGAGTTGACCCACTTAAGCCTCGATCCGGCTTTGTGTTGCTAAAGGCTCAAGCTTTGGAATCGCCGCACCGCCGATGAAGCAGAATGCCAACGAGTGCCCCCAAAAGCACGGAATCAGGGCAACGTAAATCCCCGCTTAGAAGTGATAGACGCTTTCGGAGCCAAACGGCGCTTTTTTACGGGCCGGGGATGGACAATTACGATATCGCGCTTCTCAAGAATGTACGCTTGACGGAATCGACGTCGCTGCAGTTTCGGTTCGAAGACTTCAACATTTTCAACCACGCTCAGTTTTTCGGACCGCTGTCCGTCGATGGCAATATCGGCAGTTCCGCCTTCGGCCAAGTCGTTAGTGCCGATTCGCCCCGCCTGGTTCAGTTAGGCGCAAAGTTCTTTTACTAGATCTCTATGTGGTGACGTTAAGGCCGCGCGAGATTCCATATACGCTATCTAACAAAGAAGTCGTCGGATCAGAAGCGCTGGAAGAAGTTTCACTGGGATTCAACGAGCTAAGCAAACCTTGGACCAAGTTCTCGTATTGGGATGCCAGGTTTGTCTCCAGCGTCTGCAATGGCGAAGTCGCGCTTTTCAAGTCGCCCTGAACGGTCGTAAAGGCAGACTGGGCGGTTGCTAGATCGCCTGAGGTCAGCGCGCTCCCGAGCGCCGCCAGATCGGTAGAGAGTGGAGAACCGTTCGAAGCACTGCTTCCGCTGGCAGTGGTCAGGTTTTGGTTCAGTTGTTGCAAGGTCTGGAAATGCGACTGGGCGCCAGTCAGATCTCCCGATGCAAGACTATTTTGCAAGGTCTGCAATGTCTGCTGCAGTTGGGTGGAATCGCTTGACGCCAAAACGTACTGACTTAGGCTAGCTGCCGAAATGGGACCGACTGACATTTGTCTTCCTTCCTGGGAGCAGATGGCCGACTCCCACTTGTCTACCTTATCGGCGGGTTCGCCCCTGGACTTTAGTGAGCGCTGCCGCGAAGTGCACCTGAGAATCCCCAAGTCCTTATTATGGCGGCATCTTTCTCTAGCCTACTGACAGTTATGGAGGATCGGGGCCGGCGCGGGCGCGCAATTTCGCGGACCTTAATAGGGATAGGCTTTACAACCGTCACGACGAGAATTGTGCAAATTCCGGCACAAGCCTACAAGCAATCACATAACGGAAATTTTGTAGCTGGGATGGTCGCTTTTCCGCAACACATTCCAGGCGACAAACACCCGGCAGTAGCAATCGCTGCGCGATTCTGTGCCTGCGGGTGGGCGTCATTTTCTCCAATGGCGCGCCGCTACCTATTTTCTTCACCTTTGGGGTCCTCCGCGGGTTCCAGTGCTCCGGGCATCACCTTGAGCGGAGCCGAGCGCTGCTCTTCGAGTTCGGGATGCGGCAGTGGCTTGCGCGGCAGCATCTGGTCGCGCATGGCAGCGTTGTATACGAAGATCGCCTCCACGGTTGCCGCCTGCGCCAGGTCGGCGGGCTGCAAGCGTTCGTACGTGTCCATGTTCGAATGGTGCGTGCGCGATTCGTAGTCGAGGCCGTCCTGAATGAACTGGAAGCCGGGGATCCCGACCACATCGAACGATAGGTGGTCGGTGCCCATGGTGTTGCGCGCGGTGATGGTGGTGACGCCGAGATCTTTCAGGGGCTCCATCCATTGCGAAAAGATGGGGGCGATCGCGGTGTTTCCCTGCAGATAAATCCCCAGGATTTTTCCCGTACCGTTGTCCACGTTGAAGTAGCCGGAAACTTCCGGCTGCTCAGGTTTGATTACGACCGGACCGGCAGGTTTGCGCAGCCACTCGGGCTTCTCCAGTTGATCGGGAGCGGTCGAGCGCGGCACGTATCCGAAATGCTGCGTCACGTAGCCGCGCGAACCAAAAAGTCCCTGTTCTTCGCCCGTCCAGAGACCAATGCGGATGGTGCGCCGCGGCTTGACTTGCAGCGTGTTTAAAATCCGCATGACTTCCATCGCAACCACAGTGCCGGCGCCATTGTCGGTTGCGCCTGTCGCCGCTGCCCACGAGTCGAGATGGCCACCCACCATGACCACCTCATCCTTGAGCTTGGGATCGGTGCCGGGAATTTCGGCGATAGTATCGAAGCCATGCTCATGGTCATCGAAGTACTTGACATCGACATTCATTTCAATGCTGACCGGCACATTGGCTTTGAGCAGCCGGTGAACGCGTCCGTAGTTTTCTATCGCGGTCACCACCACGGGAAGAGGATTGGCGTGATCGCGCTTGTAGGCGAACCTTCCCAGACCACCGTCGTCGAAGATGGTACCCCCGGAGCCGCCGTTGTCGTGGCCGTCGCGGCTGGGAAGAATAACCGCCAGCGCATGCTCCGAGGCCAGAAACTTCCCGGCCTTTTGTAGCAGGGCCGCCCGCTTTGTGTATTCCTGCATCCTGTCTGAGTAAGCCTTTTGCCTTTCCAAGGGGAACTCGGCAGTCT
>JBEKFN010000066.1:0-14273 GCA_050013295.1 Terriglobales bacterium | reverse complement strand
TGCTGGCTTCGGCTGGGGTTTCGGCGCGTGGGCGCCGGCCTGGGACGGCGGGGTTGTGATGTTTGGTGGGGACACTTACATTTCGCACAGCATGTCGGTCTACAATCATGGGCATTTTGGCGATCACGACCGGGGCGCGTTCGATCATGGTGGTCGCGGCGTCCCAGGAGGCTTTCATGCCCACGCTCATGCGGGGGAGGCTCACTCGCGCGCTGCTCATGCGGGCGGCGGTCATGGCGGTGGTCATGGGGCGGGCGGTAGTCACTCGGCGTATGGCCATGGAGGAGCCGGTGGCCATGGAGCAGGCGGCACCCATTCGGCGTCCGCCGGCCATGGAGCAGCCGGTGGCCATGGAGCAGCCGCTGGGCATGGAGGGGCGGCTGGCCATGGAGGGTCCGCCGGCCATGGAGCGTCCCATTCGGCGTCCGCAGGGCATGGAGCGCCGGCTAGTCATGGAGCGTCGGCTAGTCATGGAGCGTCGGCTAGCCACGGAGCGTCCGCTAGTCATGGAGCGTCGGCTAGCCACGGAGCGTCCGCTAGCCACGGAGCGTCCGCTAGTCACGGAGGGTCTGCTAGTCACGGAGCGTCCGCTAGTCATGGAGCGTCCGCAGGGCATGGAGCGCCGGCTAGTCATGGAGCGTCCGCTAGTCACGGAGGGTCCGCTAGTCACGGAGGGTCCGCGAGCCATGGAGCGCCGGCTAGTCACGGAGCGTCCGGCGGCCATGGAGCGCCCGCTGGTCACGCTGGTGGTGGTGGTCACGCCGCTGGTGGTGGTGGTAAAGCTGGTGGTGGTGGTCACGCCGCCCCATCGGGCGGTAAAAAGGGCAAGGGGAAGTGAGGCAGGGCGGGACCGTCGCGAGTCAGCCTTGAGTTTCCCGCATGAAGCACTCGAACGATTCGGGTCATGACGAAACGATTCGGGTCATGACGATGAACGCCATTGGACTGTGTAGCCGCGCTGCGGCAAGAGGTTCAAGGACTGCTGGGGCCAGACTCGAGCGCTAGCTGAATGGGGCAATCCGGCGTGAGCCTTGGGGCGTCGGGGGCTGGGCAGCTATCTACGTCTCCTATGCGTGCAAAGTCAAGAGGCAAGTCTTGTCGGCGAAATCGCCTTCGCCGCCCGAGCTGAAGCGTTCGTACAAGGCGGGATTCCTATACTCTACCGGGAATCGACGCTGATGCCAGACCGTGTAAGTGTCTCGCAGTGTTCAAAGCTAGGCATCCATCGTAAGGGGATTCCGCGCCAACTCGGCCGCATGCCACTGCATGCTGGGTCAGGTACTACGAGCGGCGGAAGGAAAGGATCGGAAGCGGCTAGTAGACGTGGGCTCCTTAGATGGGTTCCTTAGAGTGTCTGGCAACGGAGTGCAGCAATGAGTAGAAAAACAATTATCGTAATTGGACTTGCGGCGGCAGTCGTTGCGGCGGCTCTGGTCTTCGACGGAGTGTCACGCCGCCGCGCCGCGAACAGCAACCCGGCAACTTCTCAAAATTCCGTGACGACGCCCCCCGCAGGCGGGGCAGCGAACTCTTCATCTTCAAACGCTGGGGCCGCAGTCCAGCCAGCCGTTCCTGCTGCTGACACCGCGCCAGCGACGGAGGCCGAAGAGAAGCCAGCCCCAGGAGTCGCTGCCGAGGCGCCAACCGACGATAATGCAGCTGATAATGCAGCCCCTGCGGCACCAGCACTTGTTGTTCCCGCTGGGACCACGCTGGCCGTTCGCCTCGGCCAAGAGCTCGGCTCTAAGACCAGCGAGGCGGGCCAAAGCTTTTCGGCCACGTTGGATCGGGATGTCGTCGTCGGCGGTCAGACCGCGATTGCCGCTGGCGCGAGTGTCACGGGCAAGGTCGTGTTCGCCAGACCGGTTGGAGCGCTGGCGGGCGAAGCCAGTCTGCAACTCAAACTAACCTCGGTGAATGTCAACGACGCGGATCTGAAGGTCGTGACTTCCGTCCGGAGTTTTGGCCCCATAATCAAAGGCAAGAACAAGGTGGGCAAATTCTTCAAGGGCCTGGCTAAGCGCTCCGTGGGAGACGAGAGAGAGGTTGTCCTCGATGACCAAACCGCTTGCAGCTTCACCTTGCGGCGGTCCTTGCAAATCCAGTAGATGTTCTGGTCGGGCGCTTCCGCCTTCGACTGCGACGGCAGTCTGATTGATTGGAAGAGTTGTATTTTTTCCGCTCTTCATTCGCTTATCGCTGCTCATCACAAAACTTTGTCTGATGATGCCCTGGATGAGCTCTACGCCGAACAAGCGGATTTGATTTTCGACAGACCGGAGATTTGCGGCTGCTTACACAGGCGCGCAAAAACTAGTTCCCGAGGAGAAAGTGTGACCTCAGCGGCTGAAGCCGTCGATGAAAATAAGCCAGACATCGCAGCGGTGAACCGCTGCGCCACCCGAAATCAAGTGCAACACCGGGTTTTTCCGCGAGCTGTTACAACGCTGGCTTCAGGGCGCGCTCGACACAGGGGCAGCGATCTGCCAGTCGGCCCCAGCCCTGCGTTGCCCCGTGCCTTCGGGCCATACGGACAAGCCGCCAGAGCAAAATCGCTTGCATTCGTAGTAAATTAAACACCGATGCCTGTAGAGAAGATTATGGTGGTGGACGACGAGCACCTGGTGCGCTGGTCGCTCCGCCAGAAGTGCGAAGAGTGGGGCTACCAAGTGATCGAGGCTGATTCCGGGGAACCAGCGCTTAAGCTGGCGCAGCGGGAATCGCCCGATCTGGTTCTTCTCGACGTGCGCATGCCCGACATCAGCGGCATTGAAGTGCTCGATCAACTCAAGAAAAATGGCGATGCCCGCGCCGTCATCATGATCACGGCCGATCCGCAAATCGACGATGTCAAAGCCGCGCTCAAGCTCGGGGCTTACGACTTTGTGGGCAAGCCGATCGATTTCGATGAGCTGCACGTGACCATCAAGAACGCGCTCGAGGCCACGAGCTTGCGCACCGAAGTCCAGACCCTGCGAAGTGAGGTGCGCCGCGCATCCGGTTACAACAGCGTGGTGAGCGTCTCGCCGAAGATGACCGAGCTCATGAACTTCGTCCGCAAGGTGGCGGCGAGCGAGGCCACCACGATTTTGATTCAAGGTGAAAGCGGCACCGGCAAGGACCTCATCGCCAAAGCCATCCACTACGAAAGCTCCCGCCAGGAGAAACCCTTTGTCGCGATCAACTGCTCCGCCATTCCGGAGACGCTGATGGAAGCCGAGCTTTTCGGCCACGAAAAGGGCGCGTTCACGGATGCCAAGCAGATGAAGAAAGGGCTGTTCGAGGCCGCCGACGGCGGTACGCTGTTTCTCGACGAAATCGGCGAACTCTCTCCGCTGCTGCAAGCGAAACTCTTGCGCGTGCTGGAAGACCAGGTCATCCGCCGGGTGGGCGGTGTCCGCGATATGCAGGTGGATGTACGAGTGATCGCAGCCTCCAATCGCGATCTGGAAAAGGCGGTGCGCGATGGCCAGTTTCGTCAGGATCTCTATTACCGGTTGGCCATTATTGCGATCTTTATCCCGCCCTTGCGGGAGCGAAAAGAAGACATTCTTCCTTTAGTGGACTTTTTCATCGAGCGCTACAACCGCAGATTCAAGAAGTCGATTCGTGGCATTACCGATGAGACCCGCCGTCTAATTTTCAGTCATAACTGGCCGGGCAATGTTCGCGAGCTCAAAAACACCATCGAGCGTGGCATGATCCTCGAAGACGAGCCGTTCCTGCGACCGGAGTATCTGCCGTTCTCTGTGGGTGAGTCGGGCGGCCGCACTCTCTTTGAACGAACTTCACCGGCCGACGGTGGGCAGATATTGCCCAATGGCCGCACCCTTCCCCGACTTTATATCCCGGAAGGCGGAACGTCACTGGAAGAAGTGGAGCACGCCATGGTCGAGTTGGCCATGCGCCAAGCCAACGGCAACCAGACCCACGCCGCCAAGCTGTTGGACATCAGCCGCGATGCTCTGCGTTACAAGCTCAAGAAATTCGGATTGATTCGCGGCGATGAAGAAGGCTCCCAGGCTGGCTCGGTTGAGGAGCAGTGATCCGCTGACGACCACAGATCTGTGTTCTTTTGGCTATCGGCTGCAGTGCGTCTTTCAGTGTGTGGTGCCGACAATCGCCTGTCCGGTTGTTTGCAGGTGGAACAGCCGCTGCAACGCATTGGTCATCTGCTCCTGCTGCACCTTTTCTGGAAGTTCCTTGAGTTCACGGGCCAGGGATACTGCGATCCTCTGCGTCATCCGGGACATGATTGCTCTTAAGATTTCATCCTGGTCCTTGGAGAAGGGCCCTTTCTCTTGTCGAAAGGAATCCAGTTCTTGTTGGCCAAACTCGTCCAGCCGCAGGCGCAGTGCCACGACGGTCGGCACGCCAGTCTCCGCCTGCAGCAGCTTTCGACGGAAGCCTCGCGCCTCGTCCAGCAGAATCTTCTGTGCGGCGGCGACGGCAGTCTCGCGCTCGTCCGCATTGTGGTAGGGCACGTTTTCCAGGTCGTCAAGGTCATAGAGGAAAACGCCCTTGACGCTGCGCACCGCGGGGTCAACGTCCCTAGGCATCGCGATATCGGCGATCACGAGAGGCTGATTCTTGCGCCCGCGAACCTCGCGTTCCCGAATCATGACCTCGACTTCCTCGCGGCTGAGAATCGTGTGCGGAGAAGAAGTCGAGCTGATGATGATGTCGGCCTCGGCCATATATTTCCAGCGCTCCTCCAACGGGATCGCAATCCCACCGAGCTTCGCCGCCAGCTCAGCCGCGTGTTCGAGAGTGCGATTGATCACGCCGACGGAAGTGGCGCCATGGCTAAGCAACTCACGGGCTGAGAGCTCACTCAACTGGCCCGCGCCTAGCAGAAGCACTTTCTTGTTTTCCAGGGTGCCGAAAATCTGGCGTGCGAGTTCCACGGCGGCATAAGGAATCGAAACCGCCGCGCTACCGATGGCCGTTTCACTGCGCACGCGCTCAGAGACCGTGAGCGCCTTTTGCAACACTGCATCGAGGAATCGGCCCGATGCCCCTACCTTCTGCGCCTGCCTCCAAGCCTCTTTCACCTGGGAAACGACCTGCGGCTCGCCGACCACCATCGAGTCAAGGCTGGATGCTACCCGGAAGATATGGAGGAGCGAAGCTTCATCGAGCAAGCGGTAGAAGTGCTTCCATTCGCACAGCTTGAGTCCATATTCGGCGCCCAGTAGCCGCATCACGGAGTTGGCGGCCAGGGTAACATCGGTAGCCCACAGCCAAAACTCAGTGCGGTTGCAGGTGGCCATTACGATGACTTCTTCGATGCCTTCCGCCCTTGACAACTGCACCAAGGCTTCACAGCGCCGGTGTTCACTGATCCAGAAACGCTCCCGCACGGCCACCGGGGCAGTACGGTAGTTCAGGCCCACGACCATGAGAGTCGGTTCCATGTCTCCAGCTCCTAACTATCACTCGAAGAGCACACGGCGTGCCAAAGAAATTTCAGTACCAGAATGGGAAGCAGTTGTTGTTTCAGTGGTTTAGCTAAGTTTCGGTGAGCAGGGAAGCGGCATTTCGAAGGCGGGACTGAGGGATATCACGCTGGGTTCGTGTCTTTTGGCTCCCAAGGCCTCTAACCACAGAGACACGGAGACGGGGGAGGACCTCTTAGAATGCACAACCAACTGTGCTTTCTCTGTGCCTCCGTGTCTCTGTGGCAACAGGCCTTTTCGGCGGCAGGAAGCGTGCTGTTTAGGGTGCGACTTCCGCCGGTGTAATATCCTTCTCCTTTTTCAAGCCTTTTGCCTGCGGTTGGTAAACGCAGAACGGTTCCTCATCAAGATAGTTGCCGGTGGCAGCGTAGGCGCGCGCCCGGCAACCCATGCAAATGTTGCGGAACTCACAGCAGCCGCATTTCCCCTCCAGGTTGTTGGTGTCGCGCAGTTGATTGAACACCACGGAATTCTCCCAGATGTCGGCGAACGACTGCTTCCTCAGATCTCCGGCCAAGGCCGGCAAATATCCACAGGGATAGACCTCGCCCTGATGAGAAATGAAACACACTGCGGTTCCGGCCAGGCATCCCTTGGTCATGGCGTTCATGTCGGAAGGATGAGTTCCGGGGTGTCCCACTGGGCGTCCGATTCCCTGAGGCTTCAGTTCGATGCCGGTCGAGCCCGGCATCGCCATTTCCGTGGGACCGATACTTGGCGCATGCTGCGCCGCTTCAACCGGTGGAGCAGCGTGAGCGGCTGCTGCCGCAGCCTCGGAACGATGCTCCTTAGCCCGTCGTTGGCGAACCACGCGGAAGTAGTGTGGCGCGCAGGTCGCCTTCATTTCGATGCCGCCCTCGAGCGATCGATCGTAGAACCAGTTCAGCATCTGCTCGTACTCTTCCGGCGGAACCATTTGTTCGGCAGCGATATCCACGCCGCAACCTACCGGCACCAATAGGAAGGTGTGCAGCGCGTCCGCTCCCAGCGACTTCGCCAGTTCGAGCACCTGCGGAAGCTGATGGGCATTGTGGCGGGCGATCGTGGTGTTGATCTGCACCGACATTCCCAGATTCTTCAGATTACGGAAACCGGCAATGGCGGCATCGAATGCACCGGGGATGCCGCGGAAAGTATCGTGAGTAAGAGCATCGGCGCCGTCCAGGCTAATGGCGACGCGCTGCACGCCGCTATCGACGATCATGCGCGCGACGTGCTTGGTAACCAGCGTGCCATTTGTGGCCAGCGCCACGCGCAGACCCTTGTCCGTGCCATAGCGCGCCAACTGGAAAATATCCGAACGGAAGAGCGGCTCGCCACCGCTCAGCACCAGGATGGGAGTGGACACGGTGACAATCTCATCGATGATATCGCGTGCAGATTGGGTGGAAAGGTCGGAAGGAGAACTGAGCTCCGTCGCGGTGGCCCGGCAATGGATGCAGCGCAGATTACACCCTTTGGTCAACTCCCAAAAAATCAATCGTGGCTTGTTTTGCTTTACTTGATTTGAATGCTGCCCGTTGCCGTTTAGCGAGGCCATGTGCGGTTTCCCTTCCTCCAGAACCGGGCTCTGACGCCCACCCTACGCGTAACAATAAGAGAGAACAAACCGCCCAGCGGTGACAATCATCACGGGGAATTGTGATCTTGGTCACGAGACTTAAAGCGGAATTACCGGATCGAAGAGGTCGCTTCGCCCGAAGCTTGGAACCGTGATCCGCGATTGAAAATGGCTAACCAATCGGCCCAAGAATCGCTTCAATTGATTCCTCTAACTCCTGAACGCTTGGAATGTCATTTAGAGAAAGACGAGTGTTGGAATTATTACGTAGATCAGAGAATAGAGCATGGACATCGGGAGCGCGCTTTTCAAGAGATTCAGTCAGAGCTTTGTTATCCAGAGAAAGTTCATACAGCCGATTCCGTAGGCTGCTGGTTATCTTCGTCAAACTCAAGAGCAGGGAAACCAGCTTCCGCTGATCTGCTTCGAGTGATGTGGTTTGGTTCTTGGATTTTTCGAGATTCCGCGCGGATTCATTGGCCAATTCGATCAACTGCTCTTTGCTCACGTGCTCGACGTCCATAGATTTTGCGTTATCCTTATGGATGGAATTCTTGACAACTGCCAAAAGCACCACGATTATTATACTCGGCACGCTTCAGGCCGGCTTCAACACAGGTTTCAGACACTACCTGAAACTTGAGCAGACTTTAAATCCCTTGAATATGAGGTCTTGGGGCGGGATCGACGTTTCCCCAGGCGTGTCGCAGCCATGCCGTTCCGCCTGCCCTCATCGAAGCTAACGGCGCGGTGGGCGCGGCATTAGTTGTGGTTTGCGATCTCGCGCAGCGCCGCCGTGTTGCGAATTACCAGAGTCGAGCCTTTCGACTGCAAGATCTGCCGCTTCCTCATCTCGGCAAACAGCCGGGTAACCGTTTCGCGCGAAGTTCCGATCATCTGCGCGATTTCCTCGTGGGTGAGTCGAAGCTTCAACCGGGGGTCCCCTTTGACGCCCTCTCCATTTTTGGCAGTCCATTCCAGAAGCAACTTCGCCAGTTTTTCGCCAGCGGAGTGTGACAGTCCGAGCGCGCCGGCTTCCTTACAAGCATTGTGATATTTCTCGCTTAACTGCTCGGCCACTTTGAAGCAGGCCTCCACATCATCCTTCAGGAAGTGCAGAAAGTCGTCGCGCTTGACGAAATTGACCTGGCAGGGATCGATCGTCTCCGCAGTCACTTCGTAAGGTTTGCCGGAGATTGTGGCGCTCAACCCCAGCACCTCCCCCGGCTCGGCAAGTTTTACAATTACCGTTCTGCCGCTTGGGGAGTTAATGGCAAGCTTTACAGTGCCTTTGCAGAGCACAAAGATGCCGCGCGGCATCTGCCCCTGGACAAACAGCACGGCCCCCTGAGGATAGGCAGTGGCATACTTGATGCCTTCAAAAGCCTGCAACGCGGCCGGCGGCAGATCGCAGAAGATACGATCAACTCGCAGCTTGCATGTAAGGCAGCTTTCTACAATCTCCATTCCGTATGGCGAGAGCATGAACTAGCCTCCTGAAAACCTCGGCTCCGGCTCGCTTGTGTGGATCGCTTCTTGCGTAGTCCACCAGCCACCTGAGCCGGACCTCTGACGCCAGTGTCCGCCGGGATGCAACACTTCGCTGTGCTGCAAGATACACGGCAGTGTGATCTTCCTCACATGTGTCTGTGCTCTTACCGCTCGTCGAGGATAGGGCTTTTTCCCCAGAGATCTGGCACGAACTGGGGCTGGTGTGCATTAAGTTGCGCAGTGTCTTCTTGTCCGAACGGCACGTAATCGGTGGCTTCTGCCAGAGACGAGCAAGGGGCACACGCCAGCGCTTGTGCCCCAACCGGCTCAGCGCCGGATCCACCGATGCTCAGCAGCCCGCCTACTTCACTTGCAGGGATTCGATGTACTTGGTAAGGTTTGCAACGCGTTGCTGCACCTCACCCTTGTGTCCACTACTCACACTCCAAAACAACGCTCCCCACACCGGCATCTCCTTGGATCCGTGCACGGGAAGATCGGATTCATTGCGGATGGCGGACGAGACTTTCATCGAGGGATATTTCCCTCCGTTGTTCTTGCTCAGCAGGGTAAGGTCGGTGGGTGGAACCTTCAGCGCGCTGGCCGCGGGCCCTCCACCTTTGCCGTCCTTTCCATGGCAAACGGCACAGTACGTCGCGTACATGTCTTTACCGGATACCGGCGACGTGGACTTGATCGGGACGTGCTTTATGGTTTTCTCTGGTTGACTCTGCGTTTGGTTCTGCGCGGCGACCGTGCAGGTGAATGCGACAAGGGCAGTAAATATCACAATCAGTTTCTTCTTCATGGACATCGCATTTTCTCCTTTCCAACCAAGGCTTCGCCCTTGAAACTCTAAGCGCACTTAGTAACCACAAGCCGGCTGCGTTGCTGCCTCCGCTTCGCCGTTTGCTATTGCTTCGAGATTTTCCAATCCCGACCGGACCGCGCCAGAGCAAGCGTCGATTTCGTCGGCTCCCCGTTATAGAAGTCGACTTCATACTTATTGATCAGGGTTTGACGTTCCCAAAGATTGAAGCTTTTCACCAGCGGGCCGCCCGCGTCAAACACGTTCCCCAATTGATTGGGCACCCATTTCCAGGTGTATTCGACGATCGCGTTGTTGGCTCCGTTCATGTCTACGCCGGCGATGCTCACCAGTTGCCGGTGCGCCAGGGGAGCCTGATACGAGAATGTGCCATCCGCTTCTTTCGATTTCTTGAAACCCGGCACGCCGCTCATCAGGCGCTCTCCTTCGGGTGTGATGGAGACCAGCACGCTGCCCTGTGCCGCCTTGGCCAATTTAATAATTCCTGCTTTTTCCAATAATCGATAATTAGGATCCCCTGGTTTTTCGTCGACACTGGGTTTTACGAGACCAGTGCGAAAGTGAATAATGGCCGGACCTGGTCCCTGCAACGCCGCTGCTACTATGCCGCTCGCATCCTGCGCGCGGAGAGGCGTTTTGCCCCGGACCTGGAAGAGCACGTAGGTTGCTAAGCCCACGATCCCCGCAACCAGACACATCATGAGCAGCAGCGGCAAGATCGATGAGCGTCGTTCCATCTCAACTTCGGCTTCAAACATGGCAACTCCCTTCCTGAAGAGCGCGAACTCGTCAACCAACCCTCATTCTCAGTCCTCGTTTTCCCGATTGCTGTGATCAATGGCACCATCATCTGTGTCTCGCCTCACCGATGCGGCAAGACCCGACGCGGTAAGAGCGCGGGCGTCTCCCGAATAAGCCCGGCGCAGAGCTTAGTGCGGCCTCTTCATTTGCTTAGCGTTGCACAGGGCGTGTGCCCGTTCTCACAAACATCAGTGATCTCTGTCACATCCAACCGCACCCCCCCACCAAGCATAATGGCCTAGGATTTCGTGGTTATTCTAAAACACCTTAGAGTTCGGAGATTCCATTGGCAAAAGGACGTGTTTCGATCGTTGTCGAGCGTTGCAAAGCCTGCGGCTTCTGTGTGGAGTTTTGTCCCACCAGAGTGCTCGCACTTTCCTCCGCTTTCAATTCCAAGGGCTACCATCCGCCGCATGTCGTGCATCCGGAAAAGTGCAGTGGCTGTGACTTGTGCGGCATGTACTGCCCCGACTTCGCCATTTTCGCCACCAAGACAGCTGCCACTGGCGGAGGTGACAAATGAAGGCTGACCCTCACGGCGTACTCACCGGCATACACTTCATGGATGGCGACCACGCCTGTTGCGAAGGCGCTCTGGCCGCGGGCAGCCGGTTCGCCTCTGGATACCCCATAACTCCTTCCACCGAAGTGGTTGAGCGTTTTGCCGCTCGTGTGCCCACGGTAGGCGGAACGTTCATCCAAATGGAGGACGAACTGGCGGCTTCCATCACCCTGCAAGGCGCGGTCTGGGCCGGAGCCAAGGCGTTTACGGTGACCTCTGGTCCAGGCTTCTCTCTGATGATGGAGCATATTGGTTATGCGGCTATGACCGAAACGCCGTGTGTGTTCGTGGATGTGCAGCGTGGAGGGCCATCCACCGGCCTGCCCACGCTCCCCGCGCAAGCCGACATGATGCAGGCACGTTGGGGCTCGCATGGCGATTACGAGATCATCGCCCTCTGCCCCAATTCTCCGCAGGAGTGTTTTGACCTCACCATCAAAGCCTTCAACCTGGCCGAAGAATACCGCGTGCCCGTGATGTTCATGATGGACGAATGCGTGGGGCACATGACCGAGAAAGTAGTGATTCCACCCGCCGACCAGATTGAAGTGGTGCCGCGCCGCCATACTCACAAATCGGTCGAAGATTATCTTCCCTATGGCACCAACGGCGACCTCGTCCCGGAAATGGCCCATGCCGGCGATGGCTACAACTTTCACGTCACCGGCTTGACCCACAACGAGCGCGGCTATCCCGATATGACTCTGCCGACCCAGGACAAGCTGGTTCGCCGCCTGCAAAACAAAATTCTTAACGCCGTCGATAGCATCACCATGACCGAAGAAGAGCAAATCGATGGCGCCGATGTCGTGGTCGTTTCCTACGGCATCACTTCCCGAGTGGCTCAGCGAGCCATCGAAGCGGCTCGTAAACAGGGCCTGCGCGTCGGCAAGTTGCGCCTGATCACCGCCTGGCCGTTCCCCGAGAAAAAGATCCGCGAACTCGCCGCCAAAGTGAAAGCATTCGTCGTCCCCGAACTCAATCTGGGCCAGATGGTGCGCGAAGTGGAGCGAGCTGCCGCGGGCCAGGCAAAGACCTTCGCCGTGTCGCACGCGGGCGGCGGAGTTCACAACCCCGAAGACATTCTCAAGGTAATTGTGGAGGCCAGTCGATGTCGGACAGTTTGATCAACGATCTCATCAACCCCGTCGAGCCCTTTTTACGCAGCGATCGCATACCTCACATCTGGTGCCCGGGATGCGGCATCGGCACCACCGTAAATTCGTTCGCCCGCGCCCTCATCGACTCGAAAATCGATTTGCGAACGCTGGCCCTGGTCTCGGGCATCGGCTGCACGGGGCGCGTGGCGGGCTACGTGAAACTGGATTCTTTCCATACCACTCACGGCCGCGCCATCCCGTTCGCCACCGGGTTGAAACTGGCAAACCCCAAGCTGAACGTCGTCGTCTATTCCGGCGACGGCGATCTTTCCGCCATTGGCGGCAATCATCTGATCCACGCCGCGCGTCGCAACATCGATCTGAAGGTCATCTGCGTGAACAATCTGCTCTACGCCATGACGGGCGGCCAGACCGCGCCCACCACGCCCGATCACTCGACGACTTCGACGAATCCCTACGGTGTGTTCGAGCCGTCATTCAATTTGCCGCACCTGGTAGAAGCGGCGGGCGCGGTTTACGTCGCGCGCTGGACTACATTCCACGTACGGCAAATTACCCGCTCCATGACCGAGGCGTTTCAGAAGAAAGGCTTTTCTTTTATCGAAATTATCTCGCCCTGTCCCACGCTTTATCAGCGCCGCAACAAGCTGGGCGACGGACTTGACGCCATGAAGTACTACAAAGAGAAGAGCAAAGTCCGGCACGGTGCGCCCACCAGTGAAGTTGGCATGACCATGACCGGCGAGATCGTCGTCGGCAAGTTCGTAGACCGCGAACGCCCCGACTACCAAACCATGATGCGCGCCCAATACACCGAATCGCTGGGAGAGAGATACGTGGAAGAACCGGAGATGGTATGCGACTGCAGCTAACTGAAATTCGTATCGCAGGCTTTGGCGGCCAGGGAGTGATCCTCTCGGCCATCGTCCTCGGCAAGGCGGCCTCGATTTACCAGGGAGCTTTTGCCACCATGACGCAGAACTTTGGCCCGGAAGCGCGGGGCGGCGCCTGTAGTGCGCAGCTTGTGCTCTCCGATTCGCCGATTTTGTACCCCTACGTCACCCACCCAGACATCATGGTCGTCATGTCGCAAGAAGCCTATGTGCGCTTCGGCTCCGAGTTGAAAGAAGGCGGCATCATGATCGTCGAGCAGGATCTGGTGCGAGTTTCAGATCTCAGCAAGGAAATCCAGGTCTACAGCGTCCCCGCTACCCGCATCGCCGAAGAACTCGGAAAGCGCATGGTGCTGAATTCGGTGATGGTCGGTTTCTTCACCGCAGTAACAAAACTGCTGGACGCAGATGCCGTGCGCAAAGCGGTCGCCGATTCTGTTCCGCCCAGCTCCCGAGAACTGAACCTGAAGGCCTTTGAAAAAGGGTTGGAGTACGGAATCACTGCTTTAACCAACGCTCCGACCTCCGCCTACGCCGATATGGAGACGGAGTACTCAAGGGAGTAGGTCTTCACCATTGTATTCTTCAACTCTTGCTGTTGTGAGATTCATCAGTGGGTTGCCAACCCGCAACCCACTGATTTAAAGCCGCCTTTCTCGTCGTCCGACTCGAAACACTGAAAACACGAGCTTTGGGCTGTTGCGTTTTCCATCAAAGCGTTGTTGACAATTTCATCGCAATCGGCCGCGCCACGACATCGCCTTTCGTCTATCCCCTTTATTTCACAATAGATCGCGGCCCGCAGCGCACTTGCTCACAATTCGCCTCGTCTTGGCACGCCGATTGCTTTTAGAAAAGTGCTGAGTGGCTCGCTAGACGGCCCTCCGACGGGGTGACTTATGACAGTCCTACTGGTTCTCTTCTTCTTCGCAACCTTCTTGCTGATTGACTACTTCCGCACTCGCCACTCCATTGTGCAGCCGGCGTTGCAGGTAGCCCCAGCGAAGCATGCCGATGTGCCGCGCTTGCGGCCAGCCGTGGTCGGTGGCTTCGAGGTCCCAGAGAACCTGCGCTACCACCCCGGTCACACCTGGGCGCTGAGCGAGAGCCCAAACCTGGTGCGGGTCGGCATGGACGATTTTGCCGCTAAACTGACCGGCACGGTGGAGCGCATTACGCTGCCGCAACGCGGCCAGTGGATTCGCCAGGGCCAGAAGATGTGCACACTTTATCGCGACGACTGCGCCGTCGATATGGTTTCGCCGATCGAGGGCACCGTGTCTAACATCAACGAAGCGGTCATTAAGAATCCTAAACTCGCGCTCAGCGATCCTTATGGCGAAGGCTGGCTGGTGACCGCGCAGTCGCCTGACGCCAAGACAAGCTTCAAGAACTTGCTGGGTGGCGCGCTCGCCCGCTGGTGGACGGAAGAGTCGGCGAGCCGCTTGCAGCGCCGGATGCCGATGGCGCTGGGTGCGCTGGCCCAGGATGGTGGAGTCGCCATGGATGACATCTCAACCCAGATCCCAGATCAGGAGTGGCTGCCGCTGGCGAAA
>JBEKFN010000065.1:0-14306 GCA_050013295.1 Terriglobales bacterium | reverse complement strand
CGCAGGAATGGACGGCGCTGTTGCGTGACTTGGTCGCGGATCGTTCCGCGCAGCATTGGATAGCGGGCCTCGAGGGCATCTAGGACCGAGCGCTGTGTGGCTTGGCCCTGGACTTCGAGTTCCACCTCGCTACGAACTTGCGCCAGCGTTCGCAGATGGTGGGGGAGGATGACTCGGATCATGGAGAAAACCTCAAAGGATCAAACCATCACCGAAACGGATTTCGAACCGTCAGTTGCCGATTGATGATTTGTCCGTCTTGCAAGTCTTCGGAATAAAGCGTTTTGCACCCAGCCTCCAGCGCAGCCGAAGCGACCAGCGCGTCGTAGATGCTGTATCCGTATTTTTCTGCAATAGAAACAGCAAGTCTATGAGTGTTGAGCGAGATCGCGACTGGTTTTGGGTACAGAATGCAAATAAGGTCCAGCAACTCTTTTACTTCTTTCCATGACATACCAAGCTTGCGACGAGCTACCGAGACAAATTCGTTCAATGATTGAACGCTTATCATCCCGCCGCTCGCGAGCAGAGCCTCGGCTTTCAACGCGCGAGGATCGTTCTTCGCCACCGCGTAGATCAACACGTTGGTATCGAGAAAGTCTTTAGCGGGCATTCGCCTCTGCCCGATCGAATACAAACCCAGCCGGCAACGGACGACGCAGCCGGCGTAAACGCTCGAGCGCCCGCTGCCGTCCGGGATCGCGGCGGACTTCAAATTCCCGCGCGTCCGCGATCCTGATTTCGATCTGGTCGCCCTCCTTTAACTTGAGAGCTTCCACAACCTCCGCCGGCAGCCGCACCGCGAGACTGTTACCCCATTTCGAGACCTGCATAATGCCTCCGATGCCGATGAATGATCTACATTACTATTGTATATCTTTCAGCCGAGAGAGGGGGTAGTGGGTCAATTTGAAATTCACATTCCCCCAGCGGCTGAAGCCGCCATTGATTTTATGGCAGTTGCAGTTGCGGCACGGCTGGAAGCCGTGCCCTTTCAAAACAATTTCAAACTGACCACTACCGGAGAGGCAATATATTGCGTTGGCAGACGTCTCACCTCAGCGTCTGCACCTCGACCGAAAGCACGCCCGGAAGATCGCGGACAATTGGCGCCCAGCTGTCTCCGGCATCGGCGGAGGCGTAGACCTGGCCGCCGCTGGTGCCGAAATATACGCCGCATTTGTCGAGCGCATCGACGGCCATGGCGTCGCGCAGCACGTTGACGTAGCAGTCGCTTTGCGGCAGGCCTTTGGTGAGCGCCTCCCACTCGTTTCCCCCGCTGCGGCTGCGGTAGACGCGCAGCTTGCCATCTGGAACAAAGTGCTCGGAGTCGCTCTTGATGGGAACTACGTAGATGGTCTCGGGCTCGTGGGCGTGCACGTCGATCACGAACCCGAAGTCGGTTGGTAAATTGCCGCTGATTTCCTGCCACGACTCGCCCGCGTTGTCGCTGCGCATGACGTCCCAGTGCTTCTGCATGAACAGCACTCCCGGACGCGACGGGTGCATCGCGACATGGTGAACGCAGTGACCGATCTCGGCATTCGGGTCTGGGATGTACTGCGAATGCAGCCCGCGGTTGATCGGTTTCCACGTCTTGCCGCCGTCGTCGGTGCGAAACGCGCCCGCCGCCGAGATCGCGATGAAGATTCGGCCGGGGCTGCTGGGATCGAGAATGATGGTGTGCAGACACATGCCCCCAGCACCCGGCTGCCATTGAGGGCCGGTGCCGTGGCCGCGCAGTCCGGCTAGCTCCTGCCAGTTCTCGCCGCCATCGGTCGAGCGGAACAGGGCGGCGTCTTCTACTCCAGCGTAAACCGCGTCGGGATCGGTGAGCGACGGCTCCAGATGCCACACGCGTTTAAATTCCCAAGGACGCTGGGTGCCGTCGTACCACTGATGAGTGGTGAGAGGCTTGCCGGTTTCCGCCGACGCGTCGTAGACGAACTTGTTGCTTGCGGCCTTCGGGGGCGGGGCGGGCGGCTCTCCGGGCGGCGTTCCGGGCTGGTGCCAGGTTTTGCCGCCGTCGTCGGAGCGCTGAATCAACTGTCCGAACCATCCGCTGGTCTGGGACGCGTAGATGCGATTGGGATCGGCGGGCGATGCTTTCAGGTGATACATCTCCCAGCCCGCGAAGTGGGGGCCGCTAACCTCCCACTGTTCGCGCTTGCCGTCCGATGTCAGGATGAATGCGCCCTTGCGGGTGCCGACTAGAACCCGGACCTGACTCATGTTGCGCTCCTTTTGCCCAAGATTTCGACCTCTTCTTTTTTTATAGTCATGACTCGCCGAGATAAACTTCAGTGCTCATCGGTGGGAGTAGCCTTCCCGTCCGACCACCTGCACACCGAAGTGATGAACTCGGTGATCGGCCCATTCTCTCGCGTTGTGGTGTGCCCCTACATGACCCCGTGCGGATCCGGCGTTCCATCCGACCACCAGCCCGCGGGAACCATGAATACGTCGATTGGTTCCGGAGCGCCACTGAACTGTGGATTCAACATGACGGGAGACTTGGGCAGATCTGCACCCCAAACGGCGCCGTCCATGAGTGGAGTGTAAAACATCAGGTGAGCTATCCAGTTGTGGTGGTTGCCATCGTTAAGGTACTGGTCCTTTGACATCATGTAGCTCATGGCTCCAGGCTCCAGGGGCGGCAGTTCTTGCTTCATGAACGTTTTGATGCCGTCGATGATCTGAGCTTTGGATTGACCGGCCAATACCATCTCCGTTCTTTTATAGGTCATCGGCAGGATGGAGCGGGCAGCCGGCGGATTGAAGCAGACCGGACCTCGAATCTTGGGGTTCCAAAAATTTACAGCAAAATCACCATCGAATGGGGACATCCACCCTCGCTCCACGACGCATACGAAACCATTCTTACCTTTGACTGCGGTTTCATAGCCATGCCGCCCGAGGACCAGGACCTCGGCATCGCGTGAGATGGACTCGGGGGCCGCGCTCCGCGCCAGCGCTATCTCGGCATTTCGGTCCGCGATCAGGTATTGGTCAAGCGGAGCCATGCCCAGATACGGTGCTTTGGCATCCTGTGCTAGCGCCTGCCACGCCGCGCCCAGCACGACAATCAGCGCGAAACTTCTTAGAGTGATCGTCCTGACTATCTTTCGCTTCATTCATTTCTCCTGTTTCATTCACCGCGATAGGCTCGCCGCAAGCCTTCAATGTCAATCTTGGTCATTCGCAGCATGGCTTTGAAGACTCTTTGCGATTTCACCGGGTCTTTGTCCTGCATCAGGCCCATCAAAGCTCGCGGGATGATCTGCCAGGAAAGGCCAAACTTGTCTTTCAGCCATCCGCACTGCACCTCTGATCCGCCGGCCGAGAGCTTATCCCACAGTTCATCCACTTCGGCTTGCGTCTCGCAGTCGACAAAAAACGAAATGGCTGGCGAAAAAGTGTAATGTGGCCCACCGTTCAGGGCTATGAACCGTTGTCCTTCAAGTTCGAACGTCACGGTCATCACGCTTCCCTTGGGACCCGGTCCCGCGTCACCGTAACGGGCTATGTTGAGGATTTTCGAGTTCTTGAAAATGGAAATATAAAAGCTTGCCGCCTCTTCGGCCTTGCCGTCGAACCACCAGAAGGGAGTGATTTTTTGCATGTTCTCCTCTGCGTAAATGTGAGCCTGCGCCGCGGAGGCACGGTTGTACACCCGGGGTCGCAGGCTCGTTGTTTAATGTTTAATCTCGCGTCGTTACTCGCGCGTCCGAATCAGGCTCTACGCGGCTTTTGCAAGTTGACCGCGCATCTGGGTCATAAACTGGCGCATGGCGGCGATATTACCGGGAGAGCGGCTTTCGATCCAGGCTTCGTAGCGCTGCGCAGCCTTTTCCAGGTGCCCGAGGAACTGTTTATTCACAAACCGCTCCCGAGCCTGCGGAACGATGGGCTTGACGCGTTCCCAGATCCCGAAGAATTCGCCGCTGGTCTCAAAGAATAGATCTTCGTGGAGCAGACCGTAGTTGAGCATGGCGCAGGCTTGATCCCAATAGCTGAGCACCATCATGGCGAACGCGCCATTTTCCGTTCCCGGCGCCGCGAGTCGCATCCAGTCGTCGAGATTGTCCACGAAGTAGTTCTTGAAGAACCAATCGCGGGCTTGGCGCAGCCGCGCCTCGCGGCGCATGTCATAGATCTGGAGGTGGAGTTGCGCTTGTTCATGCGTGGGTTTCGCGTCCATAGTTGTCTCCTTATACTTCTATTGTTTTTTGTGAATCGACCAGGTTGAAGTTCGACGTCATCTTTTTCTCTGCATTGTCTTCTCTGCATTGTCAGCGGCCTCGGTGAGCGGCCATGATTCAGATGTTCGGCAGCACGCCACCTGGGCTGCATTTAGGATAAAGAATATCCCCACGGCCAGAGATGATAAAAGATATTACTTGTGAAATGCAAGTGAAAAATGTATGCTCAAAATATGCCGCAGAAGCGCGATGCCAAGCGCCGGTCGGAGTGTCCACTGAACGCCTCGGTGGAGATGTTGGGCGATCGCTGGTCGCTGTTGATCATCCGCGACATGATGCTCGGAGGGTTCCGGACGTACAAGCAATTTATGGAGTGCTACGAGGGGATCGCGACGAACATCCTGGCCGATCGCCTGCGCCGGCTGACTGCGAATGGAATCGTCACCGCGGCACCAGACCCGCGGGACGGACGGAAGCTGATTTACCAGCTGACAGCGAAAGGGATTGAGCTGGCGCCGGTGCTCACGGAAATGGTCCTCTGGGCGGCGGCGCACGAAGATACGGGTAATCAAGCGCTCGTCCAACTCATGCGAGCGGACAAGAAGGGGTTTCTTGCGGGAGTGCGGGAACGCTGGGAAGGGCGCAAGTCCATAGAGCGAAAGTCCACGGGAAGCTAGTCAATGCGATCCGGTTGCCGAATCTATGCTTCCATTTTGGCAGCGGGAAGCAAGGGTTTACCGGAACCGGACGTACACTCCCTTTCGGTAACCCCGGTAATCGTCGGTAACCATCGAACTGAGGGTGCGCGGCCTTACAATCAGCTTATTCCGCGATCCCGATTGCGCGGTTTGCGGGGTTTCGCCTGGAATCTCCCGGCGAGGTTAGGACCCGTTGGGCAACGCTAGCGGAAAGCGCGGCGTTCGACGGGAAAAAGGCTGGAGTCCGCACCCTATGGCGTTTGGTTTTGGTTTTAACAAGCAGAAGGTTCTCAGCGCCGCGGAAAAGTTTGTCCAGCAGGGCAAGCTGCAGAGCGCCATTGCTGAGTATGAAAAGGTCCTGAGGCACGATGTCAGGGATCTTACCGTCAACAACACCATCGGCGATCTCTACTCGCGTCTGGGCGACAACGCCAAAGCCATCGAGTGCTTCAAGACAGTGGGCGATGCCTATGCGGCGCAGGGCTTCACGGTCAAGGGCATCGCCATGTACAAGAAGATCACCAAGCTGCAGCCGAGCGTGGATGGATCTTTGAAACTGGCGGAACTGTACACCCAGCAGGGGCTGTTCAACGACGCCCGCGCCCAGTACCTGCAAGTCGCCGAAGACTTCATGAAGGTAGGCGACCTCGAACAAGCGGTGCGGCTGTTCCAGAAGATCCTCGAGATGGACGCGGAAAATGTGCCCATGCGGGTCAAGCTCGCCGAGGTTTACGTCAAGCTCGGAAAAAAGAAAGAGGCGTGGGAGATTTTCAGCGCGGTGGCGGAATCGTTGCGCTCGCGCGGTTCACTCGCCGCAGCGGAAGACATTCTGAAGCGGATGCTGACGCTCGACCCGGGCAACAGTTACGTTCTGCTGCTTCGGGGCAAGGCCGCTCTGGAGAGCGACGATCCCAAGCATGCCATCGAGTACCTGGAGGGGGCTTCCGACCTCGATTCTCATCCCGAAGGCTTACGCGACCTGCTGAAGGCGTACCTGCAAATCGGGACCGTGACCGAGGCTGTCCCGATCTCCGAGAAGCTGCTGACCGTGCACAACGATGCCGAGGGAGTGTTTTTGCTGGCGGAGGGTTGCGCCCGCCTCGGTCAATATCACCAGGCACTTGACGTTTACACCCGCCACGCCGATCGCCTGCTGGCGACCGACTCGACCAAGCTGCTGGGTAGCCTGCATACCATGATCGCCCATGTGCGCGACGATTCGGGCGCACTGGACGCGCTGATGCAGTTGCTGAACAAAGCCGGCGAGAGCACGCACATCAACGAAGTCACCGAGCTGCTGGCTCACGCCTCGGTCAAGGACGGAAACCTGTCCCGCGCCCGCGACCTGTACCAGATGCTGGCCACCACCGAGCCCCAGAACGCGCTGCACATGCAGAACTATCAGCAGGTGGTGGGGCGCATGACCGGAGCATCGCCCGCCATCGGGATCACGGCCGAAGAAGGGGCGGTCATCGTGGAGGAACTGGAAGCAACCGCTCCGGTCATCGATCAATCCTATCCCGACCACATCGCCATCGCAGTGCGCTCCGCGGTCACCGATGCCGACCTGTTCCTTTCTTACAATCTGCCGGACAAGGCGGTCGTGCCTTTGCTGAGCGTTCTGCCCCAGGCACCGTGCGACGTGCGCCTGAACCAGCGCCTGGCCGCTCTCCACACCCGCTTCCAGCGCTTTACCGAAGCCGCCGTCTGCTGCCGCACCCTGGAAGGCGTGTACCACGATGCCGGCTGCCCGGATGAAGCCGTGCGCTATGGAGAATTGGCCGCGCGCTACGAACGAAGCGCGGACGCCGCTGCATCGACTTCTGCATCATCGATTTCTGCATCATCGGCTGCTGCTCCGCCGGCGAGCGCTTCGCCCGCCATAGCTTCATCGGTCGCCGCTCCGCCCGCGGCCCGCGCCGCCGCTGCGGCCTCACCCGCGCCCTGGCCGATGGCCGCGCCCGCGGCTCCCGACCACGAAATTGCCGCTGCCGCGCATCCGGAATTCGCTATCCAGGGACTGGGGGTGTACGCGCCCGCAGAGGGGCAGGAACCTTCTTCCGAGCCCTCTTCCGAACTCGCCTCCGACCTCGCCTCCGAATGGGAGCATTCGCTTCCCGTCGACGAGCACGCCCCGGCCGCAGCACTATCGACCACGGTCGAAGACGATGCCCCCAGCAATCCTGAGATCGCCGAGACGGTCGAAGAAGTCCGTTTCTATATCGAGCACTTCATGACCGATCAGGCACGAGCCGGGATCGAGAAGCTCGAAACCCTGACCAGCGATGCCCGCATTCTCGATCCGTTGCGCGCTGCCATCGAATCCGCCGGCCAGCCGCCGGCCGAGCCCGAGCCAGAAATCACCGAGATCAACGCCGACGAACCTGCGGGATTCGAAGTTGAAATGGAGACCCAGCACCAGTCCGAGATCGAAGCCTCGCCGGATATGCTGGCTTGCGCCGAACCCGCTCCAGCAGAAGCCGTGCCTGCGGAGGCCAGTGAATTGACCGCGCTGGTCGCGGATCTGGAAGCTTCGCTCGGCGATGCTTTCCCGCAAGCGCCGGCGTCCGCCGATCAGCTTCCCGAGACCCAGCCACCGGTAGTCGAGCCATCCGACAGCCAGCCACCCGACACCCAGCCATCCGACACCCAGCCGTTGCCGGGTTGGCCGGCGGCGGCTGCACCCAAAACGCCCGAACCGGAAACGGAGCCCGTGGCGAACGAGCCAGCGGCACATATTGAAGTTGAGATTCCGGCTGCTCCGGCGGACATGCCTTCGATAGCAGTATCGGCGGGAGGCGCGGCAACGGCCGCCGCTCCTGCCATGAGCGGGCCTGCGATGGACGTTCCTGCGATGAACGTTCCTGCGATGAGCTATAGCCCTGCTGCCGTGCGTCCCCTGGGCGCCGGCGCCCAGGCCATGCATCCCTCCGATAGCGTCGATCTTTCGGAGATGTTCGGCGCGTTGAAACAGGAACTCGAAGAAGAGGTTATTGCGGGCGATGACGATCCGGAAACGCATTACAACCTGGGCGTTGCCTTCCGCGAAATGGGACTGCTCGACGAAGCCATCGCGGAATTGCAGAAAGTCTGTTCCTCGATCGAGCGCGGCAAGAAATTTGCGCAGCCCGTGCAGACTTACACCTGGCTGGCCCAATGTTTCATCGATAAAGGAGTGCCTGAAGCTGCCATTCGCTGGTATGAAAAGGCGCTTAGCATTCCCGGACTCGATGAGGACGCGCGCATTGCCATTAACTATGAGCTGGGTTCGGCGTGCGAAACTGCCATGGACAAGCCAGCGGCACTGCGCTATTTCACGGGCGTGTACGGCACAAATATCGATTATCGCGACGTGGCCGAGCGCATTCAGGCTCTGAAGTCGTAGAATGCAGCCAGTGGGTTCGAAACTTGCGCTGGGGATCCGACCCGATCCCGGGCCCGCCCCACGGCCTTACTAACGACGACGCGTGCAATGATTTCCGATCCCAAGCTACCCCTTGCCAGCGACTCCACCAGTGTCGGGGAACTCAGAGCCCCGGCTGAAACAGCAGTTCCACTGGGTCGAGTTACCGTTTCCAGGCCCTCGCCTTCGGTCGCGCGTCTGTGGCTCCGCCGCATCGGAGTGCTTCTGTTCGTATTTTTGTGCGCGACGCTTGGGGTGATGCTGATGATTCTACCCTGGCGTCCGGAGTGGTCCGACAACCCTCTACTCTTCTCTTATCCCACGTTTCGCGCCGTAGTCGCCAGCGGCTTCGTGCGCGGCGTCGCGACCGGCTTGGGCGTGCTCAATGTGTGGATCGGATTTTGGGAGGCGATTCAATATCGGGAAGAGGAATGAAGAACTGAGGGCAAATTTGTAATTGGTAATTTGTAATTTGTAATTCAAAACCAAGGCGCTCATGCGGACGGGTTCAAATTACCAATTACAAATCACAAATTACAAATTTCAGTACGGACTCAACGCCTCGATTCAATTTATGACTGATCACAGACTCAAGCCCGCTCCGCTCGCCTATCGGAACGAACCATTTCTCAACAGTCCCGACGGCAGAATTCTACGGCTGTTGTCCGAGTATAGTGAGCCGCTCTCGCGCTTTCGCCGCGAACAGATTCAGGACACGGTCGTCTTCTTCGGTTCCGCCCGCGTCGACAGCCACAAGAACGCCGCGCACCGGCTGACCGAAGTCCGCGGCAACGGCGCTCAGTTCTCCGACGCGCAGCAAGCCAAGGACATGAAGCGCGCCGAGGCCGCGGTTGACATGGCTCGCTACTACGAGGACGCGCGCCGGCTGGCCCGCCTGCTGACCGAATGGTCCACCCATATCCCAGCCAAGCGGCACCGCTTTGTCGTCACCACCGGCGGCGGCCCGGGCATCATGGAAGCGGCGAATCTCGGCGCCCACGAAGCGGGAGGAAAAACCATCGGCCTCAATATCAACCTGCCGTTGGAGCAGAATCCGAATCCTTACATCACGCCTTCGCTCAACTTCGAGTTCCATTACTTTTTCATGCGTAAATTCTGGTTCGCATACCTGGCGAAAGGATTGGTGATCTTTCCCGGGGGCTTCGGCACGCTGGACGAACTTTTTGAAATCCTCACTCTGGCGCAGACGGAGAAACTGGCCAAGAAAATTGTCGTCGTCATCTATGGCAGCGCTTACTGGAAGAAGATCCTCAATTTCGAAGCCATGGTCGACGCCGGCACGATCTCGGCCGGGGACCTCGAACTGTTCAAGATGTCCGATTCGCCGGAAGAAAGTTTCGAGTTCCTGAAAGAAGGACTGACCAAGTACCATCTCGCCCCGCAGCAAGCGAAGCGCAGCGGCGAAGCGGCGGTCCCCGAAATCGCCCGGACGCGACCGTAGGCCTAGCTCGAAGTCCGTCCGTGATCTTCGGCGCCGAAGAGCGACTTGCCGCATCTCCCGCCTGTTCTGCCGCGACGTTTCTCCCGCCCCGACCGTTGGAACTCCCAGCACCCGGTCTCCGTATACACTTCTACGCGCCGGTGTTTCAGGAGACAAACAAGATGCCCTCGCGAACCAGATTGGCGGTCACACTCTGTTGCCTCTGGTTTACGAAGATTATTTCCGCGAATTTATGCCGCGATGCGCTGGAAGGGTGAGCACTTGAACCCATTTTCGAAGCAGGAGGAGGCCCATTGAATCAAGACGAAACGCTGAATCCCGGCACAACGCCGATCCCCGCCGAACCGATCGCACCCGCTCCGCCGCCGGTTCTCCACAAGATTTTCATCGGGAGGGACGGACTCCGCGCTGGCTGGAGCCTGCTCGTCTTCGTCGCTATCCTCGCAGTGATTCTCTTCGCCGCACACGGGATCTCCCGCAGGATCCACGCGCAGGCTCCAAACATCGAGGAGATCGCCTCGAACATGCCCATCAAGTTAGCGCTCCTCAACGAGGCCATCCCCTTCCTCGCGGTCCTGCTTGTTACCTGGATCATGTCGAAGATCGAGCGCCGTCCCAACTCGGTCTATGGCCTTGGCGGCAGCCGTAAGGTTGCGCACTTTTTCGCCGGACTCACAGGGGGAGTCGTCTGCCTTTCCCTGCTCGTCCTGACCCTCTGGAAGACAGGCTTGCTCGTCATCGACAGCCGCCTGCTCTTTGGCGGCGATATTTTCCGTTACGGAGCGATCTGGCTGGTCGGCTTCCTTCTGGTCGGTCTGCTTGAGGAGTACCTCACGCGCGGTTACATCCAGTACACGCTCACGCGCGGCCTTGCCGGCCTCTACCGTTGGGCCTTCAAGACGCACCCGAGTATGACGCGCCACGGCGAAGCGTTCGGTTTCTGGACTTCCGCCGTCATCTTCTCGTTCCTATTCGGCCTCGGCCACGGCAAGAATCCAGGCGAATCTCCGATCGGACTGCTCTCCGCCGGACTGGCCGCCATGGTTTTCTGCCTCAGTCTCTGGCGCACCGGCTCTCTCTGGTGGGCCATCGGTTTCCACGCCGCATGGGACTGGTCGCAATCGTTCCTCTACGGGGTCGCCGACAGCGGGATGATAATTCAGCACCGTTTTCTCGCCACCCATCCCGTCGGCAGGGCCATCCTTAGCGGCGGGGCGACTGGCCCGGAAGGCAGCATCTACATCCTTGCCGTCTTCGCCCTGGTCGTCCTCATCATTGTCTTGACCCTGAAGCGCGCTCACTATGGTGACACCCTTGAGCGCTCCACTTAAGTCCACGCTGGCGAAAACTGGACCCACGGCGATTTCCGTGCCACCCGCGCATGCCGACGAGAAAGTCGGCGACCTCTCGTAGTACGCTGAGAGGTGATGGCTGACCGCTGTCTGCTCTACTACATCACCGACCGAAGCCAGTTTCGTGGCGATGAACGCGCACGCCGCCGCGATCTGCTCGCCAAGGTCGCCGAAGCCGCCCGCGCCCGTGTGGACTGCATACAACTCCGCGAAAAAGATCTGAGCACGAGAGAACTGGAAATGCTGGCACGGGAAGTGGTCGCGATGGTGCGTGAGAATTCATCGTTGACCCGGCTGTTAATCAACTCCCGCACGGACGTTGCGCTGGCTGCGAGAGCCGATGGCGTTCATCTGCGCGCGGACGATGTCGGGCCTCGTGAGGCGCGACAGGCTGCCCACCGGCCACTGAGCACCGACCACTTTCTCGTGGCCGCCTCCTGCCACTCGAACGAGGAGGTGATTCGCGCCGACTCCGAGGGCGCAGACTTCGCCGTCTTTGGCCCAATCTTCGGGAAAAACAATGCTCCCGGAAGGCAACCGACTGGCCTCGCCGCCTTGCATGAAGCATGCCGGGCGAAGATCCCCGTCCTCGCTCTCGGCGGCGTCACGATGGAAAACGCCGCATCGTGCCTGGAGGCTGGAGCGGCGGGCGTCGCAGGCATCCGCCTGTTTCAGGAGAATAAAATCGAAGACGTCGTCCGCGCATTGCGGGCGCTTTGATGCCATGGACCCAACGGACTCCACGCAACCGACGCAACTGCTCTCTTCTGCACTGTCCCCGTCCCGAGTTGAAGAATCCGTTCCCGCGCTTGTTTGTATCCCCGCGGGATGGTTCCTCATGGGCTGCGACACCGGACAGGACAACGAAAAGCCGGTGCATCGCGTCTGGATTGACGAATTTCTGCTCGCCGCCCGCCAAGTCACCAACGCTGAGTACGGGCGCTTCCTGCGCGGCACCGCGCCGCTATCACTATTCTTGCCGCCGCCGTTCTGGAGCGACCCCGCGTTCAACCATCCCGAGCAGCCTGTTGTCGGAGTGTCGTGGTACGAGGCAATCCGCTACTGCGAATGGCTTAGCGCAAGCACCGGCGGAGTAACGACCGGCAGAAATTTTCGCTTGCCTACTGAGGCCGAGTGGGAGCGCGCCGCTCGCGGAGGCCGCGAGGGCGCACTATTTCCGTGGGGCGATGCGGCTCCGCAGTCGCTGGCCGGCTACGCCAATCGCTGCGCCGGTCATTGGCAGACCGGCCCCGAGCCCGTTGGTCGCGCCGAACCGAACGTATACGGCCTCTACAACATGTGCGACAACGTGCACGAGTGGTGCAGCGACTGGTACGCGGCCGCCTACTATGCGGCGTCGCCCGAGTGCAATCCGCGTGGCCCAGAAATCGGCGAGCGGCGTGCTTCCCGCGGCGGCTCCTGGCGTCACCACATCAAGATGTCGCGCTGCGCGGCCCGCTCGAGCATCCCTCCGGAGTTCAAGTACGCGGACTATGGGTTCCGCGTGGCGCGCGACGTACAATTCTAGGTCAGAGGTTAGAGGTCCGATTGCAGAGGTCAAACCTCCCACAGAATAAAGCTCTTACCTCTGCAATCTGACCTCTGACCTCTGCAATAGGACTCCTATGACTGACCTCGCATCCCACTACCTCGAAGAAATCAAGCGCCAGTTCCGCGGCCACAAGCGCATGGGCGAAGCTGCCATGGCTCAGCTTGAAGACAAGGATTTCTTAGCTACGCTCGATCCGGAATCGAATTCCGTCGCTACCCTGGTCAAGCACATCGCCGGCAACGCGCGTTCACGCTTCACCGACTTCCTCACCAGCGATGGCGAGAAGCCGGATCGGTTTCGCGATCGGGAATTTGAAGTCTCGGCGAAAACAACGCGCGAAGAAGTCCTGCGCCAGTGGGAGCAGGCTTGGGCGCATGTGTTTTCCGCGCTTGACTCGCTCAAGCTCGAGGATGTGCAACGCATCGTGACCATTCGCCAGGAGCCGCACACGGTCATGCAGGCGCTCAACCGCGCGCTCGCTCACTACGCGCAACACATTGGACAAGTCGTCTTCCTCGCCAAACACCTGCGCTCTGCACAATGGCAGACGTTAAGCATTCCGCGGGGCAGATCTGAAGACTACAAAACTGCGAGCCCGAAGACGCATAGTCGCGGAATGTACAAAACGTAAGTACAAAACGTAGGTGTGATCTCGAATCCGGGGCCATCCGGTGCACTCATCTGCATCCCGATGAGCTTCCGAAGCCATGGCCCGTTCAAAAACGGGCGAAGACAGCAAGATACGGGTGTATCCAAACGGAACGAAATAGGCGTGACAATTGGGGACTGTAGTAAAACTGTAGTAGTTCCGGAGAGGTGGCCGAGTGGTTGAAGGCGCCAGTCTTGAAAACTGGAGTACGGGAAACCGTACCGAGGGTTCGAATCCCTCCCTCTCCGCCATGTTTTGAACAACTTGCGAGACGTGCGATCCGCTCTGCAATCCGTTAGCCGGAACTGCTCAGTGCCAGCCCAACGACTTTAGAGTGTGCCCGTGCCATCTCATCCGTTACCACATCACCGTAGAGATTCATAGTCGTGCGAATGTCGGTATGCCGCATTAGTTTTTGCTGCACAGCGATTGGGGTCCCCACGGCATCTAGCCATGAACGGTAACTGTGGCGCAGAGTGTGGGTCGGCAGTTCGCCGATTCCCGCGCTCTTTGCCGCTCTGTGGAACACTCGCGAAACCTGCGGGTAAGACCACGGCAAACGTCCAAGCTGCACGGGGGATGCGAACAACCAGTCTCCGTCAGCGGGAAACTGTGTGATCCGTTTCCAGGACTTGAGAAGTTCCAACAGTTCGGCATCCACGCTCATCCGCTTCTGCGAGTAGATCGTCTTCACGTCATCGACACGTTGACGGACAATTCCCCGCTCAATCCGCAACTTGCCGTTGAGCCAATCCACGTCGCACCACTTCAGAGCCAAGCATTCACTGATTCGCAAGCCGAAACAGACACAAAGTAGCGCCATAGTGCGGAACGGTTCCCCAAGTTGCTGAAGAAACTTTCGGAACTCGTCAACCGTGAGACTGCGCGGCTGACGCGTGCGCTTGGTCGCCCCTTTGACCACGACGAGGTCAATGGGATTTCGGGAAATCTCCAGCGCACCACTCCACATGGCAAACTCCATGAGCAG
>JBEKFN010000064.1:0-14318 GCA_050013295.1 Terriglobales bacterium | reverse complement strand
GTTCAGAATTACGCAACCGGAAAACCGGAAGCTTGGGCATTGGCACTCGTCTCTTGCGCTGCTTGCAAATTACTGAAACTGCGAACTAAGCAGCAGGCTAGCACGTCGCCGGGACGGGTCCAAAGTTACGCTGGTACAAACGCGGAAGCACCGCGGTAACGGTTCTTGGCCCGCGCGGAGCGCTATTTCGAATTCGTCGTCCCGCGACCGCGGGATCAGTTTTTGGAGCTTCAACCAGGGCGGGAGTCGGAGACGTCGTCTTTGGGGAGGAATAGCCGCCTTAGCGCAGTCTTGCTGGCGTCGGCCAGGCGGCGGTTCAGATCTTCCATGTCGGCTCTTACCCAGCCTACGCTGGAGATCTTGATCTCGGAGTCCGGCACGATGAAGAACAACGACGGCACATTGGTGAGACCGTATGCGTTTGAAACCACATAGCCGGCGGGATCGTCGAGCAGAGCGGGAAATGTTAAACCATACTCCTTCAAAAAGGCTGCGGTGCTGGGCTTGTCGTCCTGAGAGATTCCCACTATGGCTGCTTTCTCGCCACCGTACGCTTTGCGCAAGCGCTCGAAAAATGGAAACGCATATTGACAGACGGGGCACGAAACCTTGAAGAACACGGTCGCCACGGGTCCGCGCTGGAGTGCGTCTCGTAAAGAGAACGTGCCGCCATCGAGAGTGGGCAAAGAAAAGTCCGGCGCTTTGGTGCCTTCCCGCAGTGCAGTCATATCTTTCCGACCTCCAAACAGGCGATCAATCCACTTCATAAAAGAAATGCAGCACCACATTAGATGATACCGCTCGCCTTCAGGATTTTCCGCGTCAACCCGGTGATTGGTATCCGAGGGATACGATCGATTGCGATCCATGTGCCTCTCGTGGCGGCCGGAGCACCTGGCAACGGCGTATTCCGCAACGGCGCATTTCGTAACACATGAACCGTGTAGTCGGTGATGGTAATGGAATGGCGAAACGTGCGCCAGCACGCCGGCAATCGACGCGGAGGCTCGGATGACTGGGGCAGTTCCCACATGCCGGGCATGAGCGTGGCTTGGCGCGGGCGTTGCACCAGCCGGACTTTGCCATCGCTACCGCCGTTGCTGCGCCACTCCAGGGCGCACCAGATTTGTTTCTTTTTCTGGCGGGAAGGCGGCTCGGTGCGCGGAACTTCTCCCCGCGTGACACACCATTTCCGCACAGGGCACATTGGGCAATGGGGCGCGCGCGGCACGCACACGGTTGCGCCGAGTTCCATCATGCCCTGGTTGAAATCCCCGGGACGGGAGTTCGCGAGAAGGGCTTGCGCGTGTTGCCAGGTTTGCGGAGTGGTGAGATTGATGCCGATCAATCTTTGCAAAACACGCTCGACATTCCCATCGACAACCGCGACGGGTTCGGAAAACGCGATGCTGGCAATGGCAGCAGCGGTGTAGCGTCCGATGCCTGGCAGGGCGAGCAAGGTTTCGGAATCCCGGGGGAAGCAGCCGCCGTGTTGTCTAACGACCTGTCGCGCGCAACGATGCAACATGCGCGCTCGTCGATAGTAGCCCAGCCCGCTCCAGGCGGCGAGGGCCGCGTCTTCAGAGGCTGCGGCTAGCACTTCGACGTTGGGGAAGCGTTCGAGAAAAACGCGGTAGTGTTCTAGCACGGCGGCCACGCGCGTCTGCTGCAGCATGACTTCGCTGAGCCAGATGCGGTAGGGATCGCGAGTCTTGCGCCAGGGAAGGTCGCGGCGATGCTGGTCGTACCAGCCGAGGACGGCCCGGCGAAAGGCGGCCACGTTCTTGCCGATTGCGGGAGACGCGGCGCGCCTCGTCTCTAAGGGGATGGCGTCTAGCACGCGCTTCATTGTTGGCTGACGCTGTGCGCGATGACGACCCATCCGGCTTTTTGCTGCTGCCACACGGTCATCATGTGCTGCGGCGCCGAAGGGAGCGGTTGCGAGCCGGCGGCTCCATTGGAGGTGACACCATTCAGAGTGATGGTGTAGGTCACTACGATGGTGGTTCCGTTCAACTCGGTTTTCAGATCGCCGAGCGCGTAGTCTTTTAACTGCCAACCGTGATATTGCTCCAGCGCGGCGGAGCGATCAAGCGTCCCGCCGGGGGTTACGCCCGCATAATTCGAAGCGAGAGCGCGCTCCACCTCGACCCAGTTCGCCGCCTGCACATCTTTCCAGAAGACGCGCTCCAGACCCTCCCCTCCGGTTGCTTCCGACAGGGCGCGCGCCGGACGATCTCTATAAAAAGTACAGGCCGGCGCAAACATCAGTGCGAAAGTCAGCATCACAATCAGAGAAACCGGCGGAGATTCGACAGCTATCAACTGACGCATGGCGTGATTGTATCGTGACCCGGCTCGTGTGGGGACGGGGCGGAGCCTGCCCTGAGCGGAGCCGAAGGGCCCCGTCCAAGAGGGGGCAAAGCCCCGCTTCCACACAAAGCCAATTGACCGCCGGGAGCGAGCCCACGATAATATTGAAGCCTGGTAACCGCGGTACACGCGTGGACATTAATCCAAGCCGGCAGGGTGCGTATGACAGAATTCGACCGCAAGGTGGAAGAGGCTTCCGCGCGCTTCAACCGCTCGGTAGCGAATATCTCCGAGACTCTGGAAAAAGAGACGAAGGAACTGGTGACGTACCTGAACGACGAGGTTGTGCCAGCGGTGCGAACCCATTCCTCGAAGGCGCTGCGAACGGCGGCGGGAAAGCTCTCCGAGTTCGCGGACTTTCTGGAAACACAGCGCAAGGGTTCTTGAACTGCCTCCCGTCCAGTTGCCGGCCCCAGAACACGCGGCGGCCGTCGCGGCGGCCGGCGATCTGCCCGCTGCCATGTCTTCTGTTCCTTCTATTGCTGGGCAGCGCGCTTCTGAGCGGCTGTGGTCATAAAAGGACGCCGGCGCCGGTTCCACCACCACCCTCCCTTCCGCAAGAGAAACCAGCCGCGACTCCGCCTGCGGAAACGGCGGGCGAAAACCAGAAGATCGAGGTTCCCGCCGGCGCCAAACCGATCTTCGAACAAACCGGAATGGCGAGCTGGTACGGCGCTCCCTATCACAACCGGCGCGGATCGAACGGCGAGGTTTACAACATGCACGCAATGACGGCGGCACACCTTACTTTGCCGCTGGGCTCGATCGTGCGCGTCACGAATTTGAAAAGCGGACACTCGGCGCTGGTGCGGATCACCGATCGCGGACCGTTCGTGGTGGGACGCATCGTCGATCTTTCCCTGGCCGCCGCCAAGGCGCTGGATGTGTACTTGCCGGGTACTGCCAAAGTTCGACTGGAGGTTCTGCAGGCGCCTGCGCCTCTCGATACCGGCGGGCGCTGGGCGGTTCAGATCGGCTCCTTCACCGGGCAGAAAGCGGCCGCCGAATTAGCGGGGCACTTGCAGAAGCGTTACCAGACAGCCAACGTTTTGAAGTTTGTGAGTCCCGTGGGAGACTGGTGGGTGCGGGTGCGTGTGCTGGACGACGACCGCCAGCGCGCCACAGCTCTGGCCCACGAGACCGAGACTGCGGAGGGATCGGTGTTCCTGGTGCGGCTCGACTGAAATTTCTTGCCAGGCACCGTTAGCTGGAGTGGTATTGTTTCTTCCAGAGATATAGAGAACTTATCTCCGTGTTGACTTGCCGGATGATCGTAATCCCAGGCAAGGGGAGACTCAGTTATGGCGGGTTGTCTATTCTGCCGAATCATTAGCGGCGAAGTGCCATCCAAAAAAGTTTACGAAGACGAGCACACGTTTGCCTTTGAAGATCTGAACCCGCAAGGCCCGACCCACGTGCTGGTCATCCCGAAGAAACATATTTCTGGATTGAAGGAAGCGACGGCAGAGGACGCGGAGTTGGTAGGTCGCTGTCACCTGGCGGCCGCGCACATTGCGCGCGAGCGGTCGATTGAAGATGGCTACCGCACCGTGCTGAATGTGGGCCCGCGCGCCGGTCAATCGGTTTTTCATCTGCATGTGCACCTGATCGGCGGGCGCTCCCTGCACTGGCCGCCGGGATAGTCGCGTGTTCCGTGAATAATTGCTGTGTCATCTTGAGCGAAGCGAAAGACCTATGCATCGTGCCCACAAATACATGGGTCCTTCCCTTAGCTCTGGATTTGACAAATTGGTTTAATTGCAAGCGCGGTTCCTGTTCTCCAGCCTGCATCCTCTGACTCCCATTCTCTGGCTTACAATCGTGGGATGGCAAACCTGACATTGGTCTACGGTCTGCGTCTGCTGCCCTCCGACGAGGTCGCGGAAGTTGGAGCGGCGACCATCAAACTGAAGAATGGGCGGGATGCGCACGTCGCCATGCACATTCTCGAGGGCGGCAAAGACGAGATCGAGAAGCAGCTCAAGACCAGTCTGGCTGCCTTTTTCGACTTCTATCCTGAGATATGACGCCCTGAGATATGACGCCTGAGATATGAGAACAGGCGCGACGTCCTATAATCAGGCGGCGAATCAGGCCAGCGGATGAGACTGATCTCTCTGGAACTCGAGAGCAAGCTGCGCGACAAAGGGCTCTGGCCGCAGAGCTGGATCGCGTGGGCGGCGCTCTACGTGCTGGCTCTCGATCTGCTTCTGTTCGCGGTGCAATGGCTGACGCGGCGTGCGAGCCCAGCGACATCGGCGAGCCTGACGGGCTGGGTAATTTTTCTCAGCGCGCTGGCAATTGTATTGCTCGCGGTTGCCGGGTTCCGCTGGCTGCGCTCGCAACTGCTGTGGCGGCTGCGGAACCGGTTGCTCGTTACCTATGTTTTTACTGGCGTGATTCCGGTTTTTCTGCTGGTGATGATTTCGCTGATCACGCTCTATCTTCTGGCCTGGCAGTTCGCCGGCTTTGTCGTAACTTCCGACATCACAACTCACCTGCGCAGCATGGAGGCAGCCAACCGAGCCATCGCCAATCACCTGGCGACGCAAATTTCGGGCGGGGGAAAGCTGGACGTGGGAATGCTCGGCCGGGCCCGGCCGCGTCGTCCGGAGTGGGCGCGGCGGCAGGTGTGCGCATGGTACCGCAACCAGCCGCAGCCTTACTGCTCGGGTCCGGAGGGCGCGGCTGGCTTTGACGCTCCGTCGTTTATCACCGGGGATTTCCGCGACATCGTGCGCGACCACGGCACACTCTATCTGCGGACAGCGACCGTGCTCGCGGCTGAACCGGAAGCTTTGCGCGTGATCCTGAGTGAGCCGCTCGACAAGGAGTTCGTCGAGAAAATCGCGGCGGACCTCGGTCGAATTGCGGTCTATGGAAACGAGAGTGCGACTGCGAGTTCGGCCGCTCCGGCGCCGCAGAACCCGTCGGAGCCCTTCCTGGCATTCGATGACGGAAAACAACGGCAGCAGGTTTTTTCTGCGGGGACGATTCCTGCAGCCAGCGGCGTGCTCGATCGTCAGATCGGCTTTCCGATCCCGCTGCAGGTGGTGGATTGGTCCACGGGAGGACGACAGCGCGATGGAGCGCTGGCGGAGGTCGAGACGCGGTCCTCGGTGCTCTATGCGAGACTTTTTGCGGCGCTGGGAGATTACGCCAAGGGCCTGGAATACATTTTGCTGTCGATCATGTTTGTGTTCGCGATCATCTGGCTGCTGGCGCTGCTCGTGGGGACCAAACTGGCGCGCACCATTACCTCGGCGGTGGACCAACTTTACGAAGGCACCAAGCACGTCAATCGTGCCGACTTCAGCCACCGCATCACGGTGCAGTCGAGCGATCAACTGGCAACGCTGGCCAACTCCTTCAACTCGATGACCACTTCGATCGAGAAACTGGTACAGGAGCAGAAGGAAAAGCAGCGACTGGAAGGCGAGTTGGCGATTGCGCAGGAAGTGCAGGCACAGCTCTATCCCAAGTTGATCACGCAACTGGAGACGCTGGAAGTGCACGGGTTCTGCCGTCCGGCGCGGACGGTGAGCGGCGACTACTACGATTTTCTCGCGCTGAATTCCGACCGGCTGATGCTGGCGGTCGGCGACATCAGCGGCAAAGGAATTTCAGCGGCGCTGCTGATGGCGACGATCTACGCGGCGGTGCGAGCCTACAGCATCGAAGACAGATCCCTGCTTCGCGAACTAACGCTGCGTGAACCAGCTACGGTCGGTGCGACGGGAGGCTCGGGGTTAATGCTGGCGTCTGAGTCGGGAGGGACGGAAGCGTCTCCGGCGACGCTGCTGACGCTGCTGAACCATCAGCTTTACGAAAGCACTCCGGAGGCAAAGTACGCGACTTTGTTTTTGGGAATCTATGACGGAGCGACGCGCCGCTTCACGTACACGAACGGCGGTCACCTGCCGCCCATCCTGATTTCCGATGATGGGTCGTCTCAGCTGCTGAGCTGCGGCGGAACCGTGGTCGGCCTATTCGACAATTTGAGTTTTCCGGAAGCGACCGTGCAACTCCGCCCCGGCGACGTGCTGGTCGCTTACAGTGATGGAGTGACCGAACCGGAAAACGATTATGGCGAGTTCGGCGAGGAGCGGCTGATCCAACTGGTGCGCGAGAATCGTCATTTGCCGCTGGAGCGTATCACCGAAATTGTCACCACCGCCGTAGCCGACTGGATCGGCGACAACGAACAGCCCGACGATGTAACGCTGGTGCTGGCGAGAGCGAGGTAGTGGAGCGCCGGGCGCCCCGCCCGGCCGCGTAGAGCGGAGTCGGACGGCGTCAGCTGTTCGGCAGGCCACTTCTCGAAAAGCGCGAGAAGTGGCGCACCCACGGTTATTTCGGTCAATGTTCAGAGACAAACACGCGTTATACTTCACCGTTCAAGTGGCACACCCGCCCGATTGGTAGTGGTGCTTTTGCGTGGAGACGAGGAAGGCAATAAAAAACCCACCAAATCGGTGGGGCTGATAGCTTTTCATTGGAAATAACCTACTTGGGCTTGAATGGATTCGAGAGGGCCACGTGGGCTGGTAGAGCTGGAGGCATAATAGGCCCATTGTTCTTCTCAAAAGCGGCAAGGTAATCTTGAAGCAGGCTTGCTAATGCCTTTGCCTGCAGCCATGACACGATGACATGGACACGCTGCATTACTCTCACCTTTTCGGGTGTGGCTTCAGTGAGTTCCCCAAATAAAATCCGAATGTCGGACTGATTGGCTGCAAGTCCAACGTGATTGGAATACAAGCTGTATATGCCCTCAGGCGGCGTAATAGCCTCAACTTTAGGTTGTGGTGGCGATGGCGGTGGCGGATTTTCCGGCATTTACGTGATCCTTTTCTTTATGGTGTAGACATGTGAACTTGTTGAGGGGAAAAGAACGTCATTGAAAACGTCGGGTCGATGCTCTCTTGTGGCGAGGTGTTATGTACCACTTGGACGTTTCTGTCTGTGACGGTTGAGAAATCTCCAATTGCGTAGTCAATAGACACGGTCCCAGAGTGTCGCCACGCAACCGGCCTTGCGCCGGGGCGTCGGTAGAACGACAGTGTGGCGGCCTGTGATGTTACTACCTGTGGATTCAGGAACGCTCTGTCGTTATCGAGTTTCACGACATTGAACTGATCTTGGGAAAAGTTGTTTTCCCAATCCAGCATTTCGCTGAACGGCACAAATTTCACCACAACTCCAACCTTAAACGCAGCAGCGATACGGCTGAGTGTTTCAAGCGTAAGATTCGCCGCACCCGGCGTCTCGAACATAGAGATACGGGACTGCTGCATTTTGGAGGCTTGCGCCAAATCTGCTTGGCGCGGCATATCTGACTTGAGCCTCAAGGCGCGGATCTGCGAGGGCACCAACACTCCGAGCTTCGCCTTGATATAGGAAGCTCTCGTCTCAAGGTCAGACTTCAACTTAGATATTAAATTTGATCTTTCGCTCACTTGTGGCCGCCCTTTTTTCGCTCAGCGCTTTAGCGCGTTTACATGCCGTATCGAACGCATCGGGGGGAGTGTAGACCTTGCCTTTGTGATAGCAACCAACTAGCAGGACCGCCTGCCTTCTGATGGACCCAAACACACCTAGAACTCGATATTGGCGACCGTCCGCCAAAAAATCCAATTGCCATATCCGATGCTTCCTCAGCTCGCCCTTGGGGAACTTAAATCCACTCCACTGAACATGGCTCTCGATCTTGCCCGTATTCTTCAGAAGAGCGTCAAACTGCATTCTCCCGTCATCTGACAAATCGTTTGCATACCAATCTGCGATTGGATTACGTCCGCCCTCTACATAATCGGCAAACGACCAATAAACAGCTGGATTCATAATATCACTTATTTATGATGTTGCAAGCATTATTTCCTTGACAGGGGCGTATCTGCTATATATGATACGAAACGGTATGAAAAAGGCCAGCGAATCCAATAGCTTATGGAGAAACGCTGGCCCGCATCAGAACAGGGTTTCGCAACCCACTGTCATTTTGGCTCCATCGGCCCGAAGAAAGCAAGGCCAAAATGACGTGCCACAATTGCCGAAGCCAGATGGTCAGAGCCGGATTCTATGGAGTGAAGCGCGTGCAGCGATAGGGGGAAACACAATGACAAAATACGAACAAGGAGCTGAAAAGCGCCACGTTTGTGATGGAGGATTGCTTCTTCCTCAACTGCGTTTTGCGTGATTGCGATTTGTTTTATTCCGGCGGAGACGTTGAGTGGATGAACCTTCAGTTCGTGAATTGCCGATGGCACTTCCGGGGCCACGCGTTGCGGGCGGTTCAGTTGATGCACCAGTTCGGAATGTTGAAGCCGGGGCAGTCACTACCAATACCCCCAGGGAATAATCAAACCGTGAATTGATCGTCTTTTTCATAACGGCCTCGCTCGTCCTTGAACCTCAGTGTCTCAAGGATCATACGCCACTTGTCAATCGACAAGTCACCGGAAGTCTATGTCTGCGCGGCCAAACTCGAATGCTATCGCCACGCAAAAGCACCACTACCCGCCCGATTAGGCCCGTTGACGGGTCGAAGTGGCGCTCTTACACTGGCGCTTATGGAAGTACATCTCACGCCTGAGCAGCAGCACCAACTCGCGGAACTGGCCACCCATCGAGGCCGCGACGCGAGCACGCTTGCGCAGGAGGCTATCAGCCGCTATCTCGCGGAGGAAGCTCGCTTTATTGAAGCCGTCAAGCTTGGCGAAACAGCCTTGGAGCGCGGCGAATCTCTCACGCACGAGCAAGTGGGGAAGCGGCTCGACCGGCTTTTCCAGCCCTGACGCGGATGGAAGTCCGGTGGTCAACCCTCGCCGCGGAAGACCTGGAGCGCATATTTCGCCGCATATCTCGCGCAGATCGAGAAAGACAATCCCACCGCCGCTCGGGAGACAGTGAAAGCCATCTATGACAGCTGCGCATCGTTAAGCCGCTTTCCCCACCGTGGCCGCCCCGGACGCATGAGCGGGCGGCGCGAATTGGTCTTTTCTCCCTACATCGCCGTTTACCAGGTCAAGGAGCACGCCGTTGAAATCTCCCGCATCTATCACGGCGCGCAGGACTGGCCTTAAACCCTTCCCCCTAAATTCCGCCGCGTAAAGCGGAGCGGAATGGTGTCGGCGGTTCGGCAGGCCGCCCCACCCACCAAAAGTCATGAGCTTTGTAATAATTACAGTGTAAATATCGCATTACTGTGCCTCTTTTACCACACAGGCACCCTAGCATTATCAATGACTTGGAAGGCTAACTCGGTCGAACAAATGACTATAAGTCACAAGAACACCCGGACGAACCCCGACATTTTCGCTTTTTGTGCGCCGGAGCCTTGCCCCCGCCGCCCCCTTGAGGTACGTACATATTTGCCATGTTCCACGTGGAACATTGTACGTACAACGATTGCACCGCACATGAAAAAGCGGAAGGGATTACTCCCTTCCGCGTCTTCTTCCTGCATAAGGCTTTTGCTAAAACCAGAGTAACTACACGAGCCCCTGATCCAGCATCGAGTTCGCGACCTTCAGGAAGCCCGCGATGTTGGCGCCGTTCACCAGGTTGCCGGGCGTGCCGTACTTCTCGGCCGTTTCGTAGCAGTTCTGGTGGATGGCAATCATGATCTTGTGCAAACGATCGTCGACTTCTTCACGGGTCCAGGAGATGCGCATACTGTTCTGCGCCATTTCCAGTCCGGAGGTGGCCACGCCGCCGGCATTGGCGGCCTTGGCCGGTCCGTAGAGGACTTTGGCGTCAAGGAACGCCTTGGTGGCTTCGAGGGTGCTCGGCATATTAGCTCCCTCGCTCACGACCTTCACGCCATTCTTTATTAGGTTCGCCGCGTCCTTTGCGTTGATCTCATTCTGAGTGGCGCTTGGGAACGCGCAGTCGGCCTTGATGTTCCACAGCCAGTTGTGGTCGAGCTTCTTGTCGGTGGCGCTGTAGATGGCCTTCTTGAATTTATTGGTGTACTCCTGGATGCGGCCGCGGCGGAAGTTCTTCAGCTCCATGACAAAGGCGAGCTTGTCGCGGTCGATGCCGTCGGCGTCGTAGACGGCGCCGTCGGAATCGGACAAGGTAACCGGCTTCGCGCCCAGATCAAGCAGCTTCTCGACGGTGTACTGCGAGACGTTGCCGCTGCCGGAGATCAGACATACTTTGCCTTCCAGCGTGTCTTTGCGAGTCTTCAGCATTTCGTTGGCGAAGTACACGCAGCCATAGCCGGTGGCCTCGGGACGAATCAGCGAACCGCCCCAAGCCAAGCCTTTGCCGGTAAGGACGCCGGTGAATTCATTCCGCAGGCGCTTATATTGGCCAAACATGAAGCCGATTTCGCGTCCGCCCACGCCGATGTCGCCGGCGGGAACGTCCGTGTCAGGGCCGATGTGACGGCAGAGCTCGGTCATGAAGCTCTGGCAGAAGCGCATTACTTCGTTGTCGCTCTTGCCCTTGGGGTCGAAATCCGAACCGCCCTTGCCGCCGCCCATGGGCAGCGTGGTGAGCGAATTCTTGAAGACTTGTTCGAACGCCAGGAATTTCAGAATGCCGAGGTTCACCGAGGGATGGAAGCGCAGTCCACCTTTGTAGGGGCCGATGGCGCTGTTCATCTCGATGCGGAAGCCGCGATTAACTTGCACTTTGCCTTGGTCGTCGAACCAGGGCACGCGGAACATCAGGACTCTTTCGGGCTCCGTAATACGCTCTAGAATCTTGGCTTCGTGATATTCAGGGTGGCGTTCCAACACGGGCCTCAAGGACTCGAACACTTCCATGACGGCCTGGTGGAATTCCGGTTCGGCTGGGTTTTTGGCTTTGACGAGGTTGAGAATTTGATTGGTGTAGTCCGCCCCAGCTTTCTTGGGCGGTTCCATCACTGTACTCATAGGCTTGCCTCCGAATTTTATACGCTATACGGATTGTCAAACAAAGGACACCGCAGGAATTGCGGCTGTATTGATTAGATGCCTCGAGGAGAAGTCTTGCCGTGATAGGCATCACCCCATCTCGTGACAATTAGGCGCAAGGCTCTGTACCTGAACACCCTGCGCTGGAACAGGAAACCCCGTGGAATGTGTCCGTTAGCGATTATCACAAGTTTACTTCCTGGAGCCATGTTGCTTCGATCAACAAGTTCAGTGACGGATCGATTTCCTCGAATACAAGACTCCCCTCGGCATCAAGTTCTCTGATTAGCGGCGATTTCAGATACGCGGTGAATTCAAAGCCGGGAGCGTGAATCCCAACACTGATCTTATGCAGAGCCACTCCGGACTCATCACACAGAAATAAAGCGCGATCGGTAGTCTGATTCCACTCAATAATGGAGAGATGTGCCGTGGCAGGATCGTGGTCGGGGACTTCGATTGTCCCGAGATCATAATCGGCTACATTCCTGAACAGGGCTGATGGGTCGACCTTCTTTCCGTCGTAGGTGATTTTCACGTCGGGGTACTGAAGGAGATAAGGCGCGAACTCTTCTGCAATATCGTTCCACGCCTGATCACCATCCAGCGATGAAAAGTTTTTCGACAAAGCAACATCAACATCGGTGCCGCTGTTCTTGGACTTCAACTTTGTGACATCGCTTACTTCGAAGGTTCCAATCTTTGAGGATGAACCGCTGATGGTGTATTCGGATACGCCACCATTGTCGCGGTACCGTGTGTTCCAGATGATGGAAGTGCCAATCGCGAACGCTTTGAACCTGCCGCGTCCAAGCTGACCGTGAAGCATCCGGCCCTTCCCCTTAGTCTTCAGGGCGGTTTTCTTCCATGACCCTCCCAATTTCTGAAAGGCATCCTCGGCGTCGTTATAGGGTAACCCGTGGCCGTTATCCGACACCAAAACTCCGGTCAGACCCTCCATCTGATTGCGCCGGAGTTCAACGTCAATATGGGTGGCATCGGCATCCAACCCATTCCAGATCAGCTCCGCAACTGCGACGAGGGGACGCTTGACCCTCGCAATGGTCTGGAGATGATCGGGCTGGACCTCAACGGTAATTATTTTCATTGCAGCGATTCCGGGCTGAATAGCTGTGCGACGAACTTGGGTGACCGGATTCATTACCACTTTAACCTCTAACAGGCAGAACACGCTATGAATGCACGCTGTCAATCTTCCGCATGATCCGCTCCGCCCACTGAACCGCAGCAGCCACGAGCGATTCTGTCCGCGGACTCGACCGGCAGTCGAAGAGATCGTCCGTAGTTTTCAGGTGCCGTGCCACCAGGATTCCCGCCACAATCGCCAGCACGCGCTTGCGTCCTTCGTCCACAAAAGGAGTCTAGCATATTCGCCTTTTGTTCACCACAATTCAGCGTGAAGAATCGTTTCTTATAGCCCAGGCTCTGCTGGCTATCCCGAAATCGAAGTACGAACGCAACACCATTACAAGAGCGCAGGCCTATCGTCGCCTCGTGGCTCTGGCGCATCGGCTTCACTGCGATCCCAGCGAACGTCGCGTCCACTTTCTCGCGCACACCCTTCTGCTTCCCGCTGATGGCTTTCAAATAGCAGGATGTGGTTTCCAGGTCCGAGTGGCCGAGCCACAGTTGGGGGCCAGGGGGCACGCGCGCTAGTTGGATGGACCGCCCCGCGCATGCGGCTCGATTCGTGCGCTAGCTTCGTGCGTTGAGGTGCGCTGGGATCGCAGTGTGCGTTTAGAACTCAGAATGAGGAAAGCATTGGCGTTTCCGTTGCATTACACACGCCACTCCCGAAATTTATTCCAAGGAGTTTATTGGCAGCATTAGTTGAATCGGCCCTGCTACTCTGGAAGTTGCGGCATCCAATAGGCGCCATAGTCGGCACTGCCATCAGAGTTAGAACACCAGCCAACAATTTCGCCAAAGTCGTTCAATATACCAGCCCCACCCACAGAAGGCGAACACGTCGTCATACTGTTAGTAACTGAAATTAATTGGTTGCTATTCAAGTCATATAGATAATAATAGTCAACGTCTGTCGAAGAGTCGTAGGCGTAATAGATTATTTGCCCATTGTTGTTAAAACCCTCAGGGATGATGTTAGATAATGAAGACGCAAACGGCGGGTTAAGCACGGTAAACGCTTGCGTCGCGGGGTCATAGATAAAACTAGTAGTTTCATCATCATCACCATTGTAGCCTGCGCCAACAACCTGCCCAGCACCATTGATTCCGGCCAGTACCACTCCCCCCTCCTCCCCCCCCGCGCACCACGTCGCCGTACAAGTGATCGTGCTGCTGTTTTTTGTGTTGATACTATAAATTACGAGGGCAAATTCTCCTCCTTGTAACCCTGTACAGAAGGCTACGAGACCGGCGTCGTTCAAAGTGGGGATCGTCCCACTACAAACGGGCGGTAGTTCGATCCAAGGAGTTTTTTGTACACCAACCAGACCTGCCGCATACTCGAACGCGCCACCGCTAGTGTGGCTGGCCCATAAACCTACAACTTGGCCGAGATTGTTTAGGTCGTATACGGAGGTTGCGTCGGAACTATTTCCTTTGTACCCTGGGATGATGGAGACCGACGGGGAGGCAGTGATACTCGTTTCGTAAAAGGAGCCAGCAAAGATGCCAGCGGTATCATAGGTGCCAGCGATGTTTCCTACCTGTCCGTTGCCATCCATGAAAGCAGTACCCCACATATCATTAATGGCGACGCCGAAATAGTCTAAAAAGTTCTGCACGTTCGGGATTTGGATAGGCGAACTGAAGGACGAGTATTTTGAAAGGAAGGGTCCGTCCCCATGAGTTATCCAGGAATTGTTAATGTCGTCGAAGTCGTCGTCAATCCCGTCGATCATTGTTCCACCAAAAATCACGGCGGGCTGGTCGATCAGGAACTGATGGCTCTTTTGGTGGTTAGGCCATAATGACGCGGTTGGATTGCATGCCTTCGAGGGCTTGGAATACAAATCACACACGCCCAGATTCAAGGTGGTCACGCTCGGC
>JBEKFN010000063.1:0-14534 GCA_050013295.1 Terriglobales bacterium | reverse complement strand
CCGAAAGACGATTGCCCGCGAACGCGACCAGCACCAGCACCAGGATGACCGCAAACGAGCGCTGCGACCAGCCGTGAAAATCAGGCGAGCGGAACTCGTCTATATGGTTCATCAGGTAGCGATCGCCCAGATAGCGATAGATGTGCGCGTGCAGCCGCCAGCCATAGGGATTCACGAGCGTTGCCACCGCCGAGACCGCGAAGGCCGAAGCCATGGCACGAGCCCGCTGCGAGGCGCGAATCGCGGCAAATGAATCTTGCGCGCGAACCCGGTCGACGAATGCCGCGAAAGTGTAGATTCCGAGCAGCGCTAATCCGAAGAGCCATCCGCCATGCAGATTTACCCAAAGCAACATCGAGGCGGGAAAAAACCAGGGAATCCATCGCGGAACCTTTGCGGGCTCGCATCGTTGGACGCTGGTCGTTCGCTGTTCGCTATTCGCGCTTCGCTCTTCGCCGATCGCTATTCGTCCGCCGGGCAAACCGCAAACCGCGAACGGCGAACAGCGACCAGCAACCAGCGGCCAACATTCCCATCGATTCAGTACGGCAAACCAGAGCAGCGAAAAAAGCCAGCTCACAATGTGCGGGCGCGCGTAGAGATGAATTGTCGCAGCGGCCTCCGCCAGCAACATCAGCAGGATCGCCAGTAGCAGACCGGTCCCGCGCTGCAGCAGTTGCCAAAGCAGCAGCGCGAAAATCGCAGCCACCAACAAGGCGCACAACCAAACCACTCCGTTCAGTCCGCAAGCCCGGTGGAGAATCCCGAGCAGTATATCGTACAGCCACTCCCAGGCAAACCAGGGCTGACCTTGCATGGTGGAAGAAAACGGATCCGTGCGCGGAAGCGAATGTGTCGCCAGAATCCGCTCGCCGTTTCGGATGTGCCACCCGATATCCGCATCCGCCAGCGGCCGATTCGATAAAGGCCCCGCCAGCAGAGACCAGAAAAGAAAAATGAAAATGATGTCGCGGACGGAAGGTACCAGAAAACGCAGGGCTGACGAAGTGGGCTGCACCGGGGTCATCAAAGTGTGAACGAGCAGTGTATAAGCTTTCGAAGCTGCAAGGCTTCAGAGTTTCAAGATTTCAAGGTTTCAGAGTTTAATTTCAGAGTTTAAAAGGTACGTCACGATTCGGGTCACCGCGCCTTTGCTAGTTTCCTTGAAACTCGGCATCAAAAGTTTTCGTCTGAATCGCTATTCTGCGAATCTCTATACTAGAACGCCATGGTCGACAAGCTGCGGCCGAGAGTCGTAATCGTGGGGGCTGGTTTCGGGGGCCTGACCGCCGCCCGCCGGATCGCGCGGCTCCCTGTCCAAGTCACGCTCGTTGACCGGAAAAATCACCATACCTTTCAACCGCTGCTCTACCAGGTCGCCACGGCCGGCCTGTCTCCCGGCGAAATAGCAGCGCCGATCCGTTGGATACTGAGAACCCACCCCAATGTTGAAGTGTTGCTTGAAGAAGTGGCTGATTTCAAACTGGAACAGAAACGAGTCATAACAAAGCAGCAGGTCCTGAACTACGACTATCTGATCATCGCTTCCGGTGCGACCCACGCTTATTTTGGTCACGAAGAATGGGAGCCTCTGGCGCCCGGTTTGAAGACGATTGAGGACGCGCTGGAAATCCGCCGCCGTGTTCTGCTGGCCTTCGAACTAGCCGAGCGGCAGAAGAACGAGCGCCAGAGCGCCATCAGCGACGTCCAAAGCGAATCTCCCTTGCAGTTTGTGGTCATCGGAGGCGGCCCCACCGGCGTCGAACTCGCTGGAACCCTGGCGGAAATCGCTCGCCACGCCATGAACCACGAGTTTCGCAATATCGATCCGCGCCAAACTCGCATACTGCTCATCGAAGGCGGCCCGCGCGTTCTGGCAGCCTATTCCGAGGAACTTTCCCGCAAAGCCGAAGCCCAACTGCGACGTCTGGGCGTGGAGGTTCGCACGTCCCACGTAGTCACACGCATTGAGCCCGGCGCGGTTTGGGTTGGCAACGAAAGGATTCCAGCTCCAGTGGTCTTATGGGCGGCGGGTGTGGCCGCTTCCCCACTGGGCAGGAAGTTGGGTGCTCCCGTCGACCGCGCCGGTCGCGTGCTCGTCCAACCCGACCTCAGCATTCCGGCACATCCGGAAGTATTTGTGATTGGCGACCTCGCCGCACTAAATGACGAAAAGGGCAAAATGCTCCCAGGGGTCGCGCCAGTCGCCATCCAGCAAGGGGACTGGGTTGCGGACGCCATCGCTCGCGATCTCAACAACCAACCGCGGCGCAATTTTCATTATCACGACAAGGGCAGCCTGGCCACCATCGGCCGCGCCGCCGCCGTCGCCCGGTTCGGCAAGTTCGAGTTGTCGGGATATTTCGCCTGGCTGGCATGGCTGTTCGTCCACATCCTTTTCCTGATCGGATTCCGCAATCGCCTGCTGGTAATGATCCAGTGGGCGTGGTCGTATCTCACCTATGAGCGCGGCGCACGCCTCATCACCGGCGGCGATGAACTGCCAGGCTGGAGCCAGTCTCAGCCTAAGTCGCAGCCCTCACCCGACGCGGACGGAACCACTGAGCATTCTGTTCCCGCGAGGCAACGGCGCGCGTGATGCGCCGTCTCTCTGCCGATATAATCAACTTGTCGTGAAACGCGCCGCTGTTTTCGTCCTTGTGGTTTCGCTGCTTCTCTGCTCGCCGCTTCTCGCCCAGGACAGCACCACCTCCAGTCGAACTGTAGTCGGCCGCATCGTCGTCGGCCACACCATGGTCGTGATTCCCTTCGAGAATGCTTCTCCCACGCCGGGACTGGAATGGCTTGGCGAGTCTTTTCCAGTAGCCTTCCATGAGCAACTAAATTCTCCGGTCTTGTACGTAGCCAGCCGTGACGAACGCCTGCGAGCCTACGATCGCCAGGGCATTCCGGCCGGCGTTCATGCTGCGCGCGCCACCCTCTACCGCCTCGCCGAGCAGATGGATGTCGATTACGCTGTCCTTGGCTCCTATCGCTATGACGGCGAGCGCCTGACGGCCATCGCCCAGTTGCTCGACATGCGAGCTCAGAAACTCTCACCCGCCGCCACCGAGTCCGCGCCCCTGGCCGATGTTGGCAGGCTGCAATCCGCGCTGGCTTGGGATCTGCTTCGTCTCATCCACACCGACTTCTCTGTGCCGAAGGACAAGTACATAGCCAGCGTTGCTTCCGTGCGCCTGGACGCCCTCGAAAATTACATACGCGGCATGCTCGCCACTACTGCCGAAGAAAAAGTGCAGCACTATCGCGAAGCCGTCCGGCTTAATCCGGATTATGCTCACGCGTGGCTGGAACTCGGCAAGACCTACTACCTCCAGCGTGCTTACGAACTGGCGATCGCTGCCCTGAGCCAAGTGCAGCATTCTTCTTTAGTGTCAGGCGCAGTCGCTCGCGAGGCCAATTTCTATCTCGGTCTCGCCGCCTACTCTCATGGAGACTTCGCGAAATCCGAAAGCGCGTTCCAGTTCGTTGCCGCACGCCTGCCTCTGGCCGAGGTATACAACAACCTCGGAGTGGTCGCCGCCCGCCGCGGCCAGAAAAAGGCCGTCGACTATTTCGAACGAGCGATTCAGAACGATCCCAGCGACCCTGACTATCACTTCAACCTGGGAGTGACGCTGGCCCAAACTGGCGACCGCGCCGGAGCGGCGCGCGAACTGCACACCGCGCTTGATCGTCGCCCGAACGACGCCGAAGCGAAAGTGTTGCTCGACTCTCTGACGCCTCTGAGTATCGTGCCGGGCAGCGCGACCTCCAAGGCCCCACTCGAACGCATCAAGCGCAACTACGAGGAAGACGCCTTCCGCCAGATGACCATGCAAATGGGGAGCTGGGCCGAGCAGCAATTTGTCCGATCCGATCCCCGCGCCCACGCGCGTTTTCACCTTGAACTCGGCAAAGAACTCCTGGCCCATGGATTCACCACCGAAGCCGAGGCCGAATTCCAGCACGCCGCGGCGGTAGATCCCTCGAGCACGGCGCCGCTCACCGCCCTTGCCGAAGATTACGACGCTCGCGGCGATGCCCTCGAAGCCCGAGCCCAGGCCGAGGCCGCCCTCCGCATTCGCGAGTCGGCTGAGGCCTACCTGATACTTGCGCGGCTCGATTTGAGAGAAAATAGAATAGAAGCAGCTGCCCAGAACATCAATCGGGCGCTGCAACTGGAACCCGGTAATCCCGCCGGCCAGGATCTGAAGCGCACGTTAGCAGCCAAGCTCGCGGAGAAAGCGCAGCCGCTGTCACAGCCATGAAGCCATATCGATTTTCCAGTATCGCCCGTGTGGGGACGGGCGCCCTCGCCCGTCCAAGCCGAGCGCAGCTCGGCCGCTGCCGGAGGCCACGGCAACTCTGGATTCGCCAAGCGGCCAGTTGGATCGCACTACTCTTTCTGTGCGCCGCCGTCTGCTCCGCTGACGTCTTGCGGGTCGCAGTGAACGATGCCATCCAGCCCGTCACCGCCGAATACATTGGCCGCGCCCTCGCAGCCGCAGCCGCCAACCACGATCAAGCCGTCCTGATCGAGATCAACACTCCCGGCGGATTGGTCGATTCGACACGCGAAATCATCGAGAAAATCGTGGCCTCGCCGGTGCCGGTCATCATCTACGTGACGCCCAGCGGCAGCCGCGCCGCATCCGCCGGCTTCTTCATTCTCGAATGCGGAGACGTTGCCGCCATGGCGCCGGGAACCAACACCGGCGCAGCGCATCCCGTCATCCTCGGCGAGAAGATGGACGACGTGATGAAACAAAAAATGGAGAACGACGCCGCTGCCCTGATGCGCTCAGTCGTAGCCAAGCGCGGCCGCAACGTCGAACTGGCGGAGAGCGCCGTGCGCGAGTCGAAGTCCTTTACCGACCAGGAAGCACTCGACAAGAAACTGATTGAGTACATCGCTCCGAGCGTGCAGGATCTGTTCCACCAATTGAACGGGAAGAGCTTCAAGCGCTTTAATGGCACAACCGTCACGCTCGACCTGGACAACCAGCCGGTGCGCGACTACCGCATGACGCTCAAGGAGCGCATCCTCTCCTACCTCATGGACCCGAACGTAGCGTTCATCCTGCTAGCCATAGGCGCGCTCGCGCTGTATGCCGAATTCAACCACCCCGGCGCGGTCATTCCCGGAACCGTGGGCGTGGTCTTCATCCTACTGGCGGCCTTCGCGTTGAACCTGCTGCCGGTGCGCTTCGCGGCGATTGCCATGATCATCGGAGCCTTTGCGCTCTTCGCCGCTGAAGCCAAGTTCGCCAGCCACGGCGTGCTCACCACTGGCGGGATTGTCCTATTGACGATGGGCGGCCTGTTCCTGGTCGACGCGCCCATCCCCGAAATGCGCGTCCATCTGGTGACCGCGCTCGCCGTCAGCATCCCGCTCGGACTTATAACGGCCTTCCTCATGAGCATCGCCGTGCGCGCCCGCCGCAACAAAATTGTTACCGGCAAACAAGGCTTGATCGGAGAAATCGGCATCGCTCAAACCATGCTAGCGCCTTCCGGAAAAGTGTTCGTGCACGGCGAGCTTTGGGACGCCGTCTCCACCATCCCCGTTCCCGCCGGAGAACAAATCATCGTGCGCCAGGTCGATGGACTTACGCTGCGGGTCGATCCGGTAGCGGCGGCAAAAACAGTCATGGCCTAAATCACTAGGGGCGCGGGTGGGACACCCAGTTGGTACTCTATCCGGCCGAACTTTTTCAGAATCTCTCGCGCGGCCGCTTTGGAAAGCTTTCCCGCCTTCACATCCACTATGATTTTGTGAAGTTCCACAGTCGAGAGTAGCCCGATGTTCTGCTCGACGGCCGTGTCAATTATGTGCTCGTCTTCTCCTGTGTACATCTTCGGCCGCTTCGATGGATGGGTACCTACGTCGTAGTTGAGTACGAGTAAGCCGCTAAGGGCAGCATCCGGCGGCAACGGCAAATCGGACTTGCGCTTATAGATAGTCGCCATCCTCGCTAAAATATCGTTGAATTCCTTAACCTTTGGATTCTGGCGCGTGGTGCCTGAAACCTCTGTTATCGCTAGGAAGCTGCCCTCTCTAACCCAGAGGTCCTCTTTCCTGATTGCGCTTTTAGTTTTCTCGTCGATGTCCTCGACCTGAAATTCCAGGAACTTCAAGGCCTTCTTGATTGTTGCCACAAGTCTCCTGTCGGGCTCAACAGACGCATCCTCCGTGGCAGTTAGCAGGTCCCTGACGAACGAGTTTTCTGCGGCGGCAGCGGCCAACTCTGCGTTCTTGTCTTGAACCGCCTTAGTAGCTTCCGCAACAACTTCCCCAATCTGCTTCTTTATGGCCGTCTCCTCCAACGTCAGGAATTCATCTGCATTGATCCAGTCGAGTCGGGTCTTGTCTGGGAACAGACCTGGGTAAACTGCTTCCAGGCATTGCAAGATTTCAATGACCGCGCGGGGCATGTTCACCAGTCGCGGCAATATCACGTACCGCGGGACCGTTCCGCCTGCATATGCCGTTCCGTAGCCCGCCACCTGCTCATAGCTCTTGCTGAGCAAGACTCGCGAGTGGTCGAACGGGTAATTTGATTCTGGCACGGAGAAGAACTGCCCCACGTTCTCAATCTGCCCCTTAAATCCAGCGATGAGCTTATGGAGTTTCTCAATCTTTGCCGAGCCCGAGTCCCTGGCTTCTAGAAATGAGGAAACATTCTCTTCGGCACGAGTCATCTTTGCAAACGGAATTCCCCCAAGGTACAGTTCGGACGCACCGCTGTTACCGCCGATGAATGCCACTCTTACAAAGGGGGGGCTGTTGAAGGAAGTTACGGCCTGAAGAGAACCCTTTTGCCCAAATAGGTTTCGGGTATCTCTAAACTCGGCCTGAAGCTCGTCAGTAAGGTGTGAGTTGTAAACGAGAACGTCATACTCGTACAGCGGGTGCGGAGTGCTAAAGGGACAGTTGTGCGAGGTACCACTTACCATCCCCATCATCCCTCTATCGACCTTAAAACCGGCCTTTCCCACCGCGGCCGCCTCCTCCTTTGTGAAATTCAGTAAGAGAACTCGATGCGATGCCATTTTCTATCGGACCTTTCCAGAAGAAGGCTACCACGTCGTTGTTGGGTGGCCCACCTTATCGTGGCCCACCTTATCGTAGTCATTTGAAGGCCCGGAGGGTGCCCCGTCCAAGCTCTGCTTGGGCGGGCCCGTTGAGCGTGTCGCAACCCTTCGACGCTACCCCCAAAATCTTACCTCTACCCGTTTTCATCACAAACGCGATGTACGAGCCATCACAGACTTCTAACCGCCCGTCGGCAACAATGGAGTCGACCTGTAGCAGGGCCGAGCTGTGCCCGTCAACCAAGGTCCAACTTGGAGCTTGCCTGCGGCAAAGCTCTTCCGCTACCCTGAACCTGATGGAACTACATTTCACCCCCGAGCAGGAAGCGCAGCTTGCGCAGATTGCCACCAAGGAAGGCACCGACCCCGAACGGTTGGTGAAGGACGCCGCCTTACGTCTACTTGAGGAAGATGCCCGCTTTCTTGCCGCCGTGCGCGAGGGTATTGCCCAGGCCGACCGGGGTGAGTTCATCGAAGAAAAAGAGATGGACGTCCGCCTGGAGCAGATGTTGCGGTCCTAACGCAGTCCTAAAATGTTGCGCCCATAAAAGTGCGCTCAGGACCGTGGTTAAAGGCTTGCGAGCTCCTTCTGACTTCTACCCTTTTTCATCACAAACGCGATGTACGAGCATCACAGACTCCTAACCGCCCGTCGGCGACAATGGAGATCGACCTGTGTGGCAGGGCCGAGCTGTGCCCGTCAACCAAGACGGCCCTCGAAGCTGCCTCAGTTCCAGTTGCTAGTGGCTCTTTGATAATCATTTCTGTGGCAATTTGCGGCAATGGATCAGCCGTCAAAAAGCCGCCGAATCTATGAATTGTAAGAGAATTGAGCAAAGAATGGAGCTAAATCCTTATTCCGGAATACTTTGACAATAAGTCCTGTGTCTTGAATACTTTGGCGGGAGGCGTCCCTAACCCCATGATTCCATAGACTATGGGGAGGGGGGGAGGGGGGGTGGGGGTAGGGTAAGCACGGGTTAATACGTAAAGAGTAAACAGGCCCTCAGCCCTTTACGCCATCACCGGCCTCGTCGCCGCGACAGGCTCGACCCGCAGCGTGAGCCCATCGACCTGGCGCACGATAATGCGTTCTCCGGCGGGAATAGGGACGGTGGAGACGGCCTTATCAACCGAGTCAGACTTTTTGTAATTCTTCCACCACATCCTGGGAGGGGCCGGGCGCGAAGGCGGACGGTCGCTTGCGCTCAATCCATCTGGCGATCAGCGTTGCCAAGCCTACAGCCAGCAGCAAGCCGGCAACCCAGCGCGCGAATATCATGAGTCCTTGCCCGGTAAGCTGCGGCCACGGAGCCTGCCACAGCACATTCCAGCGGTCGATCATCCAATGCCAGGCAGTATGCGCCACGATCGCCGAAAGCAGAATCACTCCCATTCGTCCCGCGAGCGCGCCGCGGAAGACGAGCCCGAGCATGGGAACCGCCACGCAGAGGACCGCGAGTTGTCCGAGCTCGATTCCCACATTGAAAGAGAACAGCGACACCAGCAAATGCGAGCCGGCGAATTGCAGTTGGTCTTTCAGGGCGTAGGAGAACCCGAACCCGTGAACCAGTCCGAACAGTCCCGCGATGATCCAGCGATGATGGAGATTGGCGCCGACAATGTTCTCCAGCGCCATGTAGAGAATGGAAGCGGCGATCGCGGTCTCGACAAAAGGAGGAAACCACGCGCCGTTGGGCGCGAGGTTGAAGGCCGATCCGAGCAGGGTCACGGAATGCCCCAGCGTGAAAGCCGTAATCACCGGGATCAGGCCGCGAATCCGCCGAAAGGGAATGATCAGGCACAGTAGAAAGAGCAAATGATCAATGCCGCTCAGGATGTGTTCACCTCCAAGGACGACGAAGCCCTTTGAAGCCTGAAACCACGTGGGATTGAGCGGAACCTGGCCGCTCAGGGAGGTAATCATGAACGCGCGCGAGGCGCCCTCGAGCGGTTGGAAGCGAACGGTAAGCTTAACCAGGTCCTTGAGGTCCGGCGCGATCGTTGTCTGAATCGTAAGAATGGAACTCGGTGAGCTGATTGGATAGATAAAATGCGCATCGAGATATCCCTGGTCGAAGTAAATCGCCGTGCCTTTTTCGACGGGCTCGGCCACATGCGCGAGCGCCTGATCGTAGTCCTCGAAGGAGCGGTTCGAGGGGAGATCGAAGCGGCCAATCGCGCTGGTGGAGACCAGCCGCACTCCGTTTTCCCGGAGGTCGATGCCTTGGGCGATGCCTCGCAGCGCCAAGTCGGTCCCGGGCCCTGTGGCCGAGAGGTCATAGACCTGTCCCTTCATCGGAAATTGAGCGGCGTGGAGGAGGTCGAGGGGCACGCGAATTACGAGATGGGCCTCATGAGGCTCCATCTTGACGAACGCATTCACCACCGTATGCAGTGGAATATCATGAGCCTTTGCAGGGAGCACAAGGAAGGCTGCAAAAACAGCGAGGACAGCCAACAACAATAGACTGCGGCGAGACATCGTGGAGACCTCCAGCCGCCAAAGGCGGAGACCGGGGAGTCGTATATCCCCGGTCTCCAGCCGCATGGCTTACATCTTCTTGTAGTGATGCTAGTAATGACGATCGCCGATCGTCATCATCATTTCGGAACGAACTTCTGAATGCGCCGGCCAGTGATTGTATCCGCGACGTACACGTTGCCTTGAGAGTCCGAGGCGGTCGTGTGCGAGAAGGAGAAGTGGCCGGCATTGTGACCGGGACACGGGGCGATACCGCAGACGCCAAGAGCGCCGATGATATTGCCTAGCTTTCTGTCCACGATCCAGACGTTGTCGTTTGCGAGGTCTACGTTAATGATGTACTTCTGGCTCTTCGGACTCTTGCTGGCGAGATAATCAATGTTGGGGTAGAAGTCGAAGTCACAGGCCCGTGTGTTTTCCTTCAGAATCGCTGCCTGGGCGCCAGCAGATGCACTGGGCGCATTGCCGATATGGATGGACTTAACGAAATTGCCCATCTTGTCCCAGACCTCGATGCGGCTGTTCGGGCGGTCGCATGCATACACCAGGCCGTCCTTGCCGAGCACGACGCAATGTGGGTGACCGCCGCCGGTCGCTCCGAATGTGCCATCTGGACACGGAGTTGACGTACACTTGGTGCCGAATTGGCGAAGGTAGTTGCCGTGCGAATCGAAGACGACGACCCGGTGATTGCCGTAGCCGTCGGCGATGTAGACGTCACCCGGTTGTGCCGTGACCGGATCGTCGTCCGGATCCACGGCGATGTCCGCCGGCTCATTCAGCAGCGTGTGGCTGCTGTTGAAGTCGTTGGCTTCGCCGCAAGTTGGATATACGACGGTGCCACCGACTGTGCTGTTGGTTGCAGGTCCGTCGCACACGCCCTTCGTGCCGATCTGCAGCAGAGCAACTCCGCCGCCTCCGTCGTGGGCGTATTTTTGAACGATGCCATCGCCATTGCCGCCCGTCCAAATGTTGCCCTGGTAGTCTACGTAGCAGCCGTGGGATCCGTAGGGCATGTACACGCTGCCGCCATACGACACCCCTGACTGGGTAAGCGCGGCATTGCCAAAGCCATTCACCACGTTACCCTTGGAATCAAACTCCAGAATCACCGGCGCCGGAATCGCTGAGGCACTGGCGTCATTCCCGTTGATTGCTCCCGACTCGTCTCCCTGGATGACACCCGCAATCGTGACTCCGACCTCCCAAGCGCGGTTGACGGTGAAGACGTTATCGTCGGCGTCGATACAGACCCCAGCAACTTCTCCCTGCACCCATGTATGCGCGACACCATCGACGCCTAAGGGCGCAGGAAGCGGTTTGGGCCAGTTAGCATCCACTTTGAAGGACGGCACTGCGCTGGCCGAGTTACTGGCACTTGCCTTTGCAATTGGCTTCCAAACGCCCGTTGCCAGGACCAGCGCCACCACGACTACACTACAGTAAGCGAATTTTACAAGCTTCATGTTGTTGTCCCCTCCCTTTCCTTGGATAAGGGCAGGTGAAGATAAGACAGATAAGGGCTTTGGTCCCCGGACGGGGAAGAATGGTACCACATCTCAGCAAATCATGGCCATCGAGTAAATCATGTAGTCCCTGCCGATCGACCCTGCGTTTTTGAAGGGTGGGATTCTGCGTCCTCCCGCCGTTCGGCTGCGATGAAGAAATATGTAAAGATCGCCTCGCGAATTTCGCCCGAGGTCGTTCCACAAATGGTCCAATTCCGAGCTTGCCTGAGGTGTCGTGGATGGCGAGGGCGGACCACAATCCGAATTGAGATTGGGTGAGGTGAAGAGCGTAGCCGACGAGTGGGAAGAGAAACAAGGCAACCGAATTGAGCACGAAGACGGTTCCGAGCGAGACGGCCATCTCCTCTTCTCCGGCGTGCAGGACGGGGCCAACGGCGGCAATCGCACTCCCACCACAGATGGCGGTGCCGGTGCTAATCAGGAGCGACGGGATGTGTTGCACCTTGAACAAGCGTCCAATCGCGAGACCGAGGAGCATGGCAAAACTTATGCTCAGCGCGGTGTACAGGAATCCGCTCCGGCCCGCCCGCACGACCTCGTGCAGGTTCATTCCAAAACCTAGCCCAACGATGGATGCCTTCAAGAGGAAGGCGGAGAGTTTCTGGGCGTCGATGTGATAGGGGTGCGGGAACGACAGGCCGTAGATCAGCCCGGCCGCCAGCGCCAAGGGCGTCGAAATGAGGCCACTGGCAGCTACGACCAGGCCGACGAAGAAGATGTTCTTGGTGTTCAGCAAGAATCCAGTGTCGCCGCAGCGATGCCTGCCTGTCCAATCTCGTCTTCATTAAAGGGGGCTGGAATCATCCTGGACACTCCGCTGGGCTCGTTGATCACAGCCCGCAACTGCTCGCTTGCGCTACAATCCGCTCATACTCTGAATTACGAGTTGCCTGGAGGCATTTATGGATCTCGGGTTTCCGGTGATCACCGTTGCCATCGTCATCGTCATCATTTATCTGCTGAGTTCCATCAAGATCCTGGCCGAATATGAGCGCGGCGTCATCTTCCGGCTGGGACGCCTGCTGGGTACGGCGAAGGGGCCGGGGGTAATTCTGGTCTTTGCTCCGATTGACCGCATGGTGCGCATTTCGCTGCGGCAGGAAGCGCTTGAAGTTCCTCCGCAGGACATCATCACCCGCGACAACGTCACGTTGAAAGTCAACGCGGTTATTTTCCTGCGCGTAATCGAGCCCAATAAGGCGGTGGTGGAAGTCTCCAATTACGTCTACCAGACTTCGCAGTTTGCGCAGACTACTTTGCGCTCGGTGCTGGGCGAACAGGAACTGGACGAATTGCTGGCGCACCGCGACAAGATTAACCTGCGGCTGCAGAGCATCCTCGATACGCACACTTCGCCTTGGGGCGTGAAGGTCACCAACGTGGAGGTCAAACAGGTGGACATGCCCGAGTCCATGTTGCGGGCGATGGCCAAGCAGGCCGAGGCGGAGCGCGAAAAGCGCTCGAAGATCATCCACGCTGAAGGCGAGTTCTCGGCCGCCCAGCGCCTGGTGGATGCGGCGCATTTGTTGTCCAGCGAACCGATCAGCATCCAATTGCGGTATTTGCAAACGCTTACTGAAATCGGCGTCGAGAAAAACACGACCGTCGTGTTTCCCGTGCCGATCGATTTCTTCTCCGGTTTGCAGAACTTGCTGGCAAGCCCGAAAACACCCACGCCGGCAAAAGGCTAGAGGTTGCGGAAAATCGGGACTCGACCCGGCCCCTAAAGCGGCGTCTGAATTGGACGCATTTGCGGTATCCCTAAAGCGATACCCTGATGCGAAACGAGAATACGAAACCAGAGTTTTTCAGCAGACTGCTGGAGGTCAACACTACTTCCCATGCCCACGGCGCAGCAGGATACGGAGATCACCCTTGGCACCGGCCGCATGATGGCGCTTTTTTTCGCCTTTGTTTTGGTCTGCGCGGTTTTCTTTGCCATCGGCTTTTCGCTCGGCAGAAGAACCGCCAGCGCAGGCGTGGGCCGCTGGCCGGGCGCTGCCACTGGAGCTTCGGCGGCCACCGTCCGGCCTTCGGCCGCAAAAAACGACGCTCCCCAGAAGACGCCGCAGTCTGGCGACTTCAGCTTTTACAAGGCGGTAGGCGAGAAGAATGCCGACTCCGCGCTCGCGCCTCCGGATGCGAAGGCGCAACCGGCCGACGCGACCGCGGCGGCGCCGCCAAAGGTCGCCACAGATGCCGCGGGCGCTGCGCCCGCAGCATCAACGACCGCATCATCAACGACCGGCAGTTATTACGTGCAGGTCGCCGCGGTTACCCGGCAGGAAGACGCCGAAGCGCTCGTCGAGGCTCTGAAGAAGAAACAGTATCCAGCCTTCGCTAACAATGCTTCCGCCGACAAGTACTATCGCGTTCAGGTCGGACCCTACGCCGAGTTCAAGGATGCCGAGGCCATGCGCGCCCGCCTCGTCAGCGATGGCTACAATCCGATTGTGAAAAAATAGAAAGGAATTTGTAATTGGTAATTGGCAATTTGCAATTTGAAACGTGAGAGCAAAGAGCATGGGATCCGTTTTAAATTACAAATCACCAATTACCAATTTTCGCATGCCCTCCGCCGTTCCCACTCTTGACCGCTTCCTGCACGCCATTGCCGACCCCACCCGCCGCCGGATTCTGCTGGCGCTCAAGGAAAAGGGCGGATGCTCCCTCGACAAGGAAACTGGGCTATGCGCGGGCGATATCGAGCAGCGCGTGAAGCTGGCGCAGCCCACCGTTTCGCATCACATGCGCATCCTGGAAAAGGCCTGCCTGGTGGAAGCAAAGAGGGAGGGTCACTGGCGCTGGTACCGGCGCAACGAGAAATTGATTGCAGAAATGACGCGGGGCTTGAAGGGAAAACTCTAAAACCAATTTGTAATTTGGTAATTTGTAATTTGAAATTTGCAGGACCGCGGCGAGAGGCGTACGCACAAAACCGGCGAGAGCTGAATTGCATCCCGCCGTAGAAGATTATCGATTACAAATTTCCTGCGCTCGCGGCGACTGCTTTTTCTCCCGAGGTGGCCGCGGCTTGGGCTTCGGTCTTCTCCTCGCTCTTCTCGTACTTGTGCAGCAGTTTCCGCACCTGTGCGATCAGGTCCGCCACTTCAAATGGCTTAGCCAGCAACGGCACGCCTTGTTCCTGGAGGAAGCTTCGAGTCAACTGGTCGGTGACGGTAGAAAACGTCAGCAGCAGTCCTTTCTCCAGACCGGGGCAGTTCTTGGCGATCCACTCGTACATTTCCTGTGCGCTGCATTCGCCCGGCATACGGCCATTCATCACGATGACGTCAAAGGAGCCATTGCGGAGTTGCTTCTGCGTGTCCTCCAAGCTCATGGATGTAGTGACTTCGGCTCCTGCGCCGACCAAGACGTCTCGTTCAAATTCCAGCACCGCCTCTTCGTCTTCAACCAGAAGC
>JBEKFN010000062.1:0-14548 GCA_050013295.1 Terriglobales bacterium | reverse complement strand
CTGCTGATCGAAGGCGTTCCCGGAGTCGGCAAGACCACGCTCGGCCAGGCCCTAGCCCGCGCCATCGACTGCACCTTTCAGCGCATCCAGTTCACCAGCGACATGTTGCCCTCCGACGTGCTCGGCATCTCGATCTACTCCGCCATCGAGCAGAAATTCGAATTCAAGCGCGGACCGGTCTTCGCCAACGTCCTGTTAGCCGACGAAATCAACCGCACCACTCCGAAGACGCAGTCCGCCCTGCTCGAAGCGATGAACGAAGGCCAAGTCACCATCGACGCCCACTCTCATCCGCTGCCCCAACCGTTCCTCGTTCTCGCCACGCAGAATCCCATTGAGCACCACGGCACCTATCCCTTGCCCGAGTCGCAACTCGATCGTTTCCTGATGCGGGTTCGCATGGGATATCCCGAAGGCAATGCCGAGCGCGAGATCCTGCGCGCCGAAGCCGGCGTCGCCCAACTCGAAAACCTGCGCCCCGTGCTCAATGCCGCCGACGTAGTAGAAATCCAGCAAGCCGTAGCCCAGATCCACGTGGATGAATCGCTAATCACGTACCTGCTGAACATCGTCGGCAAAACCCGCGAGTCCGAGTATCTATCCCTTGGAGTTTCTCCCCGAGGCTCGCAGATGCTCTACCGCGCCGCCCAAGCAATGGCCTTCCTGGAGGGCCGCGACTATTGCACGCCCGAAGATTTCAAGCCGCTGGTCGTCTCCGTCTTCGCCCACCGCGTAGTCGTAAATTCGCTCTACACTTCCACCCTGAAAAAGTCCGAGCAAGCCGAACAAGTGTTGCGCGAGATCGTGGAGAGCGTGCCGGTGCCGGTGTAGTGGATCAATGTAACAGACTGCTAAGACAACTCGATTTTGTTCTTTTTTTTGGGTAGCGCAGCGGTTCACCGCTGCGATCCAGACGACCAATTCCGCCGGCTTTAGCCGCCGAGGTCACACTTTCCCCTCGGGAAATTAGCGGCGTTACGACAGAAACCCAGAGTAAAATTGCCTCCATACCTCGACCTATGCGAAGAGACCGGGTATGATTCTGGTTACAATCAATTCCGCAGCTCTAAGTCCGCGAATGATCGTGACAATCATAGTGGGTGTACTGGCGTTTTGCGCATTTCTGGGTTGCGTGACTTGGTGGATGGGACGGCAGGTTTACCAGTCGGCGGAGCGCGCCGAACAAGATCCACGGTATCTGCGTCGCAGCCTATTTCGGCGCGGGATGGTGTGCGTCGGCTGCATAGTGCTTCTTATCGCACTCGCCGCGACAGGAGGAGTGCGTCATCTTCTTGCCATACCTGTCTGCCTGGCGTTCGCTTGGTGGTATTTCAGGGCCGCGTATCGAGTGAAGGTCCCTCCCGCCTAGAGGTGCAGAGCAGGTGTTGACGCAGGAGCGCCGCGCTACTCGCCCGAAGCCGCCACCGGCGGCTGCAAACTGGAAAGCCGCGAGATCGTAGCCGCCATCATTCCGGAGAGAAACTGCGTGGTGGCGACGTCATTGTTGTCGAACGCGTGGGGCGTTGACGACAGCACCTCAGCACTGCCAGCGACCGCCGGTGCAGGTATAGGGGAGTGATCCCAGCCGACTATCCGGCCATTAAACACCCGGGCCGCGCCAGCTCGCTTCTTCGCTCTGCTGCTCTTCGGGCTCCGGCTTGAAGATCACACCTTGACTGGTGCGGCTGTTCATCAGCACGCGAATCGGTTCCGCAAACCGCAAGTGGCGGACACACCCTTCTTCTTCGACGGCCGGTTGTTCCGTCAACCACTGCCAATCGACTGAGCCTTCGCCGGCGTCTGGATTCACGGTGAAGTAACCGATTTGAAAGGCAGTGAGATTCTGGAAGAAATGGCTGCCCTGCGATGGGGTGACGCGAAAATCGCGGAATCCCGCCTCAACAATCACGCGCGCGCCGGAGATCTCATCCCATTCGACCGGAATGCCCAGCCAGGGTTCAGTCGATCCCCAGCGTCCCACACCGATCAGCAGATAGGGCCGGTTCTCTTCGCTGAGCAGGCGATTGAGCCGCGCGACCGCGGTGGCCACTTCCTGGCTGCGGGAGCGCTCGAAGCGTTGCGAATCGACCACTACGATATCGTGCAGCTTGTCGATGCGGCCGTTGCCCAGAACTTTGCTGCTCTGGCAAATCAACTGCTCTGGCCGAACATCGTCAAGGGCTAAGTCCTCGGTGTCGCGCGCCAGCGTCAGTGGCCGGATCTGCAGAAACCCGAACTCCGCCACCTGCTCAGCCTGCTGCGGCAAACGCACGGCAAACTCGATCTCCACGGCATTGCCCAGCGCATCCTCACCGGCCCGAACCAGGTCATCGAGAATCTCCGCCAGCGGAAAGGTGCCGTGCTTGAGCATGGGAGCAAAGGTGATGATGCGTGATCCCGGCCGGCTCACGCCATCGTAGACGGCGTGGTTGTCCCGTGAATAAGTGGAAGCCAACGCCCGCAGTGTGCCGTCGCTCTCGGCCGCGTCCAGGCCAAAACGCCTCTCGTGCCAATGTCCCGGACGGCCCTCCGCAGCGCCATCCAACTCCAAGGCCCAGAATTCCGACTGCGAATTGGCGAGTATGTCTTCGACCGAGGAAAACTGCACCAGGTTGCGGGGATAGCGCGGGCAGAAGGTCAAACACTTCCCTCCATCTACCACCGCCCGGCCCAGGCCCAGAGCTACGGCCGCGATACCGTCTTCGAAAGTCATCGGAGGCACAGGATAAAAATTGCGCGAACGCACGACGCCGGAGAAGTCCGGATAAAAGCGCTCCCCGTGGCGCGTGCCCACAACCTGCTGCAGAATCACCGCCATTTTTTCCTCTTCCAGACGGTAGGGCGTAGCCCGCACGTAGGCCTTGGCATGGCGGCTGAAAGTGGAGGCGTACACGCGCCGGATGGCCTCGCTCAGCGCCGCCAGTCGGTCTTCTGACTTTGCTTGCTGATTGCCCAGCATGAAGGTTTCATACACGCCGGTGAAAGGCTGGTATTGCGAATCCTCCAGCAGGCTCGACGAGCGCACCGCCAACGGATGGCTGACTTCGGCGAGGAACGATTTCAGGTCTTCGCTGAGGGAGGTGGATAGCGGTGCGGCCAAAAACTTCCGCTCAATTTCAGCGTCATCTTCGCAACGCAAGGCAAACTCCAGGAGGTTGTTCTCGGTTACAAATTGATCGAACACATCCGTCGCCAGCACGACGGCGGGAGGCACCGAGATGCGAACCCCGGGAAAGCGGCGGGTCATGCGGCTCTTGCGCAATAGGTGGCGCACGAAGGCGAGGCCGCGGGCTTTCCCCCCAAGGGAGCCGGAACCGATCCGCAGAAAACTTGATTCCGAAGGCTTGAACGTATCGGCCCGGAAGTCGCCGATCAGCACCTCGCTCTGTTCGCGGCGATAGTCGTTGATCGACTCGATCAGATCGCGCCGCAGATGTTCCGGGCTCGGAAAATCCGAAACTTTTCGCGGGCGCAGCTTGGCCGCCAGCGCGAACTCGGTGCGGGCCATCAGCCAATGGGAGAAGTGGTTGCTTTGCGAGTGAAAGACGATGCTTTCCGCCGGAACCGTCTGCAATTGCTCTTCCAGTTCGTTCATGTCTTTCGCCCGTCCGACTTCGCTCATATCCGGCAGACGAAACACGAAGTCGCCAAAACCGAATTGCTCGGTCAATATCCGGCGCAAGTCTTTCAGCAACGTGGGCGAACGTTTGCGCAGAAACGAATAGCCCGCGGCGTGCGCCCGCGGGCGGAACTCGGTCCGGCTGGTCTGCAAAACTACGGGCACGTCCGGCACCAGGCTCTTCACCATGTGCGCCAGTTCAAAGCCCGCCTCCGGACTCAGCTTGCCCTCCCAGGGAAACTCCACGTCCGATACCAGGCCGAACAGATAATTGCGATACTCCTGCACCAGCCTGGCCGCGTCTTCGAAGTTCGAGCTCAGCAGAATTTTCGGCCGCGCCTGCATGCGCACCAGCTTGTGCGCCACGTTGATGCCTTCCTGGATCACGCGCCGCGATTGCTTGATCAGCTCGGTATAGATCACGGGCAAGAACGCCGAGTAGTAACGGATGTTGTCTTCCACCACCAGCAGCACGGGCACGCCGATGGCCCGCGTGTCGTGCAGGACGTTGCGCTTATCCTCGATGTACTTGACGATCGTGATCAGAATGCGGGCATTACCCTGCCACAGAAAAACCCGTTCGATCTCGGTAACCGGATTCCGCGCTACGAAATTCTTGATCTCGCGATAGTCATAGCCCAGCACCACCACCGGAACATCCAGCCCGGCCCGCTTCACCTCGCTCGCCAACTGTGCCGCGTTCATGTCGCCGACCGTAAGGTTGGTCACGATCAGGTTGTATTGCTGAGAGCGGGCCAGATCAACCGCCTCCGCGCAACTGGAGACCTGCGTAATCCCTGGGACCCGCCGGAGATTGAGTTCGAGCGATTCGTCGATGAGCAACTCGTTGAGCCGGCCATCTTCGCGGAGGATGAAGGAATCGTAGAGGCTTGAGACCAGAAGGATGTTGTGCACCTTAAACGGCATCAGGTTTTCGAAGCGCTCAAAACGCTCTTCTGCGTCCATGATGATGGGCTCGGCGACGCGGCGCACGCTCATGGGGATATCCTAGTCCAAATCAAAGTCCAAATCGAAACGCCCAAATCGAAACGCGCACGCTCGGGATTTAGGGTGACGTAAATTCGAGTGTCTTAATCCCGCCCGATGGAAGGAGTATATTAATTGCGCGACGGTTGCTCTGTCGGCAGAACACCTCTCGCTGAGTTGATGAAAGCCGCTACTCTAACCTCACCTCAAGAAGTTTCGAAGCGGCCTCTTCGGATTGGCCAAGTCGCGCGGCCGGAGCCGAATCCAGGTCAAGTTCTTCTGCGTGTGCGTGTGTGCGGAGTGTGCCGCACCGATTTGCATATCGTCGAAGGCGAGTTGCCACCGCGGCGCCCCGGAATAATCCCCGGACATCAGATTGTCGGCGAAGTCGTAGCCGGAACTGCGGCCGGAGCTACGGACGAACTTCCCGTCGGCACACGTGTGGGCGTTTCCTGGATGGGAGGAACGGACGGCACCTGCCGGTATTGTCAGCTTGGCCTGGAGAATCTCTGTGACTCACCCACGTTTACCGGTTATACCGTGGATGGCGGTTACGCCGAATATGCAGTCGTTCGCTCCGATTTTACTTTCCCACTTCCCGATCAGCTGGACGATTTACACGCCGCGCCGCTGCTGTGTGCAGGCATCATCGGTTTTCGCAGCCTTCGTGTGGCCGGCGTCAAGCACGGAGACCGTGTCGGGCTGTTCGGGTTCGGAGCCTCGGCCCATCTGGCAATCGCGGTCTTACGCTCCTGGAATTGCGAGGTGTACGTCTCCACGCGAGGAGCGACTCATCGCCAGTTAGCAGCTTCTCTTGGGGCGGTTTGGGTGGGAAGTGAGACCGACAAACCGCCCGCGGAGCTCGACTGCGCAGTGACTTTCGCTCCGAGTGGCGATGTCGTAATAGCAGCTCTAGCCAGCCTGCGCAAAGGAGGAGTGGTTGCCATCAACGCAATTCATTTAGACCGCATTCCCCAGTTTGACTACGACCGCCTGCTGTGGGGCGAGCGCCAGCTTCGAAGCGTCGCGAATATGACTCGTGCCGACGCTCGAGATTTCCTCCAGGTCGCGAGCGCGATTGGTCTGAGGCCGAAAGTAACTGCCTTCCCACTCGATCAGGCCAACGAAGCTTTGATTGCGGTAAAAGAAGATTCCATCGACGGAGCTGCCGTCATAACCATGTGAGGCGGTCGCGCGTTTTCTCCCTAGCAGCCTGCTAGTCAAGCGTTCAGCAACTTTGCGCACAATGCCGGCCCGGCCCCGATGTTATCTTAATGGGGGTTGTGACGACGATGCCAAGCGCAACCGAATCGCGGGCAATCACCTTCATGGAAGTTCTCAAAAGACTCTTTGAGCAGCATTTCCACTCACCGGTCGAGCGAGTGCAGCCGCTGCAGGGCCAGCTCGGCGGTTCGGGCCGCAAGATCATCCGGCTTTCCAGCCACAAACTCAGCGCGATTGGCGTTCTCTATGACGTGCGCGAAGAGAATGTCGCCTTCCTCGAATTTTCCCGGCACTTTCGCAGGCACGGTCTGCCGGTGCCGGAAATTTATGCCGAAGATTTGAGTCACGGCGCTTATCTCGAAGAAGACCTTGGCAGCACCACGCTTTTTGAGTTTCTCTCGGACCATCGCACCGGCGCGACCATCGCTCCCGAGGCCGTCGCGGCCTATCGTAAAGTGGTCGCCGTGTTGCCGCGCTTTCAGGTCGAGGCGGGCCGCGACTTGAACTATAAAGTGTGCTATCCACGCGCCAGCTTCGATCGCCAGTCCATCGCTTGGGATCTGAATTATTTCAAGTATTACTTTCTCCGGCTCGCCGGCATTCCCTTCAACGAGCAAGCGCTGGAAGACGATTTCAGCCGCTTGACGAAATTCCTGCTGATCGCCAACCGCGATTATTTTCTCTATCGCGATTTCCAATCCCGCAACATCATGTTGCGCAAAGTTCTGAACAAAGTTTCAAGCGAAGGTCTGAACGAAGCCGAGCCATTTTTCCTCGACTACCAAGGCGGCCGCAAAGGCGCGCTGCAATACGATATCGCTTCTCTTTTGTACGATGCCAAGGCCGACCTGCCTCCGGATCTGCGCCAGGAATTGCTCGATCATTATCTCGCAAGCCTCGCCGGTTTCCTCGATCTCGATCGCTCCGAGTTCATGCAGTTTTACTATGCCTACGTTTACGTCCGCATCATGCAGGCTCTGGGCGCTTATGGCTTTCGCGGCTTTTACGAGCGCAAGGAGCATTTCCTGCAAAGCGTGCCCTACGCGCTGAAAAACCTGCGCTGGTTGCTACATAATGTGGAGTTGCCCATCGCCTTGCCGACGCTGATGGAAGCCTTCAAAAGCATGGTGGCCTCGGATAAGTTGCAAGGCCTGACTTCTGAACCGGAAAGATTAACGGTGCGGGTTATCAGTTTTTCATTTCACCGAGGCCTGCCACAGGACGAGACCGGAAACGGCGGCGGATTCGTTTTCGATGGCCGCAGCCTCCCGAATCCCGGGCGCGAAGAGCGCTTCAAAACCCTAACCGGCAAAGACGCGCCGGTAATCGACTATCTCAACCAGCAGGAGAGCGTGCATCAGTTTCTCGCCAGCGTCATGTCGCTGGTGGACGCAAGCGTCAGCGCTTATCAGCACCGCGGCTTCAAGCACTTGATGGTATCGTTCGGTTGTACCGGCGGCCAGCACCGCTCTGTCTATCTGGCGGAGCAATTGGCAAAACATTTGCGCGGCAAGGATGGGGTGGAGGTGGTGGTAAGTCATCGCGAGCAGGAGCAACTGAACCGATGAAAGCGAGAGATCTGTGAAAGCGATGATCCTCGCCGCCGGCCTGGGCACGCGCTTGCGTCCGCTCACCGACGATCGTCCCAAAGCGTTGGTCGAAGTCAACGGCCGCACGCTGCTGGAGATCACGCTCTCTCGCTTGCGCAGCTTCGGAGTTCGCGAGGTGATAATCAACGTTCATCACTTCGCCGACATGATTGTGGAATACCTGAAATCGAACGGCAATTTCGGCATGCGCATTGAAGTCTCGCGCGAGGAGGCGTTGCTCGATACCGGCGGCGGCCTGAAAAAGGCCGCTCAATTTTTTGTCGGAGATTCCGTCCACTCTGAAGGACCCTTCATCGTGCACAACGTCGATGTCCTCAGTACGATTGACCTCGGGCGCATGGTGCAATTTCATACTGAAAATCAGGCTCTAGCGACTCTGGCGGTGCAGGATCGCAAGACCTCTCGCTACCTGCTGTTCGACGATCAGCTTCAGCTTTGTGACCGACGATCCGGAGCCGATCAACCGGAGTTCGTTGGCGGTCGCCAGCAACTGCACGCGCTGGCGTTTTCCGGCATCCACGTGATTTCTCCCCGTTTTCTGACGATGATGAATGAAGACGGCGCCTTCTCCATCGTCGCTTCCTATTTGCGTCTCGCTGCCCAAGGAGAAAAAATCCTCGCCTTCCGCGCCGACGAATATTACTGGCGCGATCTTGGCCGGCCCGAGAATGTCGCGCAGGCCGCTGAGGATTTACGGCAACAAGTCGTTGCGCCGTAGGCTCAGCGCTCTAACCCTCGCAACTGATACTCTCAAGCAAGACATCGAAATCCCGGAGACCGCAAATCATTGCCGCCCATTGTCAACGCACAGGAAATTACGAAGGCCTTCGGAGCCAACCCGCTCTTCCAGAATATTTCTTTCACCATTTCTGAAGGAGATCGCATCGGCCTGATTGGCCCGAACGGATCCGGTAAAACCACGCTTCTCCGAATTCTCGCTGGCGAGGTTGCTGCCGATAGCGGCGAAGTATCGTTTCGCAAACGAACCCGTCTCGCATCCGTCGAGCAGGACTCAAGATTCCAGCCCGGAGCCACGGTGTGCTCGGTGATCGAAAGCGCGCTGGATCGCAGCGGCGCATCGGCATCCGAGCGCGGCGCCCGCTTTGCCGAGACGCTCGGCCGCGCCGGCTTTGCGGACCTCTCAGCGCCCACCACCGAGCTATCCGGCGGCTGGCAGAAGCGTCTCTCCATTGTCGAAGCCTTGGTGCAGCATCCCGATATCCTCTTGCTCGACGAGCCCACCAACCATCTCGATCTGCCGGGAATCACCTGGCTCGAAGATCTGCTTGAGGCAGCGCCCTTCGCCAGCGTAATCGTGAGCCACGACCGCTACTTTCTGGAAAATGTCACCACCGACATGGTCGAGCTCAATCGCATTTATCCCGAGGGCTCGCTCCGAGTCCACGGCAACTACAGCGCCTTCTTGGAGAAGAAAGAAGAATTTCTGCACGCGCAATCGCGCCGTCAGGAAGCGCTGGAGAATCTGGTCCACGGAGAAATCGAGTGGCTCCGCCGCGGAGCGAAAGCCCGCACCCGCAAATCCAAAGCCCGCATCAGCAAAGCCGGCGAACTCATGGGCGAGCTCGCCGACTTGAATGCCAGAACCCGCAGCACCACCGCGCAAATCGATTTTTCCGCCACCGACCGCAAGACCAAGCGCCTGATCGAACTGCAAGACGTCACCTGCACCGTGGGTACCGGATCATTGGGTACCCGAACATTATTCGAAGGCCTCAACTTCATCCTCACCGCCGGAATGCGCGTGGGCCTCGTCGGCCCGAATGGCAGCGGCAAAACAACCCTGCTCCGCCTGTTGCAGGGAGACCTCGCTCCAACTAGCGGTGAAATCCGCCGCGCCGATTGGCTGCGCATCGTCTACTTCGACCAGACCCGCACCCTCGATCCCGATGTAACTCTGCGCCGCGCGCTAGCACCGGAGGGCGATTCCGTCGTCTATCGCGAGCGCATAATTCACGTGGCCGGATGGGCGGCAAGATTCCTGTTTACCGGCGAGCAACTCAGCCAGCCCGTTGGGCGCCTCTCCGGAGGCGAACGAGCGCGAGTCCTGATCGCGCAGCTCATGCTCCAGCCCGCCGACATTCTCCTGCTCGATGAGCCCACCAACGACCTCGACATTCCAACCCTCGAAATCTTGGAAGAAAGCCTGATTGATTTTCCCGGCTCGCTCGTGCTCGTAACCCACGACCGCTACATGCTCGACCGCGTATCCAGCATCGTGCTAGGCCTGAACGGAAAAGGCGCCGCCAACACCTTCGCCGACTACGCGCAATGGGAGGCATGGCAGTCGCAGCGCTCAAAGTTAGACGCAACAACTGTGGAAGCCGGGTGCCCCACTCATTCGCGTTCTTTGCGAATGAGTGGGCAGTCAATCGCTCCAGCGAAGAAGAAACTTTCCTACCTGGAAGCGCGGGAATACGCGGCCATCGAGCAGCGAGTAGAAGAAGCCGAGCAGTTGGTGAAAGGGAAACGCGCGGAGCTAGAAGATCCAGCCAACGCCATGGATGCTCCGCGTCTGGTAAGCGCACAGACCGCGCTGGACGCGGCGCAGCAGGCGCTCGATGCCCTTTATGTGCGCTGGGCCGAACTGGAAAAAAAGAACGGCTGAGTCCTCCCCACCAAGCCAGGATGCTGGGCTGCGCGATTAGTGCCGGTTGGCCAACCGAACCGTGAGTTAGTAACCCATGAGTAAATGGGAACAATAGGCGAAAATAACCAAAAGGCTATGTCCTAGGCCCGAACAAAGTCAATAAACCCGCGCTGCGCATCAGTCCGCGTCAGCCGCGCCCGCACTCTGTCGCCCACGTGCAACCCCTGCGCTCCCTGAGCCAGCAATCCCTCGATGTGCGGCTGCATGACCCGCACAAACGTTCCCTTCGGAGTAACTCCGGTGACGATGGCATCGAACGTCTCACCCACGCGATGGCTCATGGCAACCGCGGCCAGCCGCTTCGACATTTCCCGCTCCACTTTGCGCGCTGCATCGCCTTTCTGTGTGCAGTTCGTGGCGATGGCGGCGAGTTCGGTGTCGGAATAGGGCCCGGGTTTTCCATCGAGCGACGCCTTGATCAGCCTTTGCGTGACCATGTCAGCAAAGCGCCGGTTAGGCGCGGTCGAGTGCGTGTAATCCTGGACGGCAAGTCCGAAGTGCCCCTGTTCGGGATCGCCGGGACGCTCCAACACGTATTCGCCCGGTCCAATCAGCTTGATGACCGCCAGCGACAAGTCGGCGAAGTGATCGGGATCGGCGGCTTTGCGCTTCAGAAGGAAATCGTTGAGCGCCTTGGAATCAGCCTGTGCAGGCAGCTTTTCACCCTGCGCCGCCGCCAGCCGCACCATGCCGTCCCAATGCTCGGGGGTTTTCACGATGCGGCGCAAAGAAGAGACTTTTTCCAGGAAGCGCGCCACCACGCCGTTGGCGGCGATCATGAAGTCTTCGATCAACTCGGTGGCTCGATTCTTCTCTTGTTTCACGACATCGACCACTTGCCGGTTGAGCACCACCGGATGAACTTCGCTGGTGTCAATGTTCAGCGCGCCATTTTCGTAACGCAGTTTCCTGAGCGCCTGGGCAACTTCGTCCTGCAGCTTGAGCTGCCCTTGAAGTTCCGAAGACGCGGCCACTTTCGGAGGAGCCGTCGCCGTGCCCTCCAGCCACGTTCCGACCGCTCCGTAGGTGAGTTGTGCCTTGTTGCGAACAATGGCCCGATACAGGTTGCTGGCGCGGATCGAGCCGGCATTGATATTGACGTTGACGTTGACATTGATATTGATATCGACCACGAACTCAATCACCACGGCCGGCCTGTCCACGTTTTCAAGCAGAGACGACGCACCTGTCGAGAGATCTTCCGGCAACATGGAGAAATTGCAAACGCCGGTGTAGACGGTGGTCGTCTCCCGGGCCGCATGCTGATCGATGGGAGAATCCTTGGCGACAAATGCATCCACATCGGCGATGCCCACCATCACCTTGACGTCGCCATTGGGCAAGCGTTCAGCGACCTCGATCTGGTCGAGATCCTTCGAGGTGTCATTATCGATAGAAGACCAGAGCAGCCCGCGCAGATCACGGACCTTATCGGAAGGCACCAGTTGCGGCGGATGCGCGCTGATGTCCGCCAGTTGCTGCTGCGTCGCTGGCGGAAAATTCGGCTCGAAACCCTCTGCCAGCATGATCTGCCGCGCCATTGCCTGGAGATCGACAGAAAAAGCCCGAGAATCGTTCATTGCACTCCGCTTTCAGGGAATATTAGCTTGAAAAGGCTAACATGAATTCGCGGAAGCAAAATCGCGCCGATGGGCCGGAACGGCTCCGGCCAGACTATTTTGGTCAACGCGCGGCTGGCGAACTCGCCGACGGTCCCGTGCCCCGGAAGCAGCCAGCTACTTACTCTTCGCGGCCTTGTGAACGATGGACAGAGCAGGACCCTTCTTCGCCTTCTTCTTCGCGCTCGATGATTTGCGGGATTTGGAAGAATCACCGACGATGTCAGCGACGGAGGTGTTCTCCAGTATCTTGGCCGCGGCATCGCGCACTTGCAAAAACACGCTATAGAGCGCGCCATGGTCGGGATCGGTAGTAATGAGGCTTCGGAGTTGATCCGCATCCCCAAAGGGCGCAAGCGGGCCGTCAACCAGACGAATAATCTCGCTGAGTTTGATTTCCGCGGGTGCGCGCCGCAGCCGGTAGCCGCCCTTCGCGCCCCGAACGCTTTCCACGATGCGTGCGTTCTTGAGCTCCAGCAGAATCAACTCAAGAAATTTCTCCGGCAAGTCGCTGTCAATGGCGATGTCGCGGATCTTGACCGTTTCAGTTCCGTATCGGCGGCCCAGGGTCATTATCGCTTGCAGTGCGTAAAGCCCTTTTTGCGAGATCTTCAATCCTGTATCCTTTCCACTCGCTTCCGTGATTGTCCGCCGCTGCGCCACGCCCGCTGCACCAGCAGTGAACCGTTTCGTCTTGGACGTACTTTAGTGCGCTCGCGCCCACTTTGCAAGCTACCGCATCGACACCATCTTCATCGCCGGCTCGCCAATCTCGCCGTGCGACTCGCCTTCGAGACAGACGCGATGCCACAGCTCAAGATTGAGCAACCGCCAGATGCGATCGTAGTTGTCGCGATGCTTCGCGCGATGTTCGTCGAACAGCTTCTCGATCGCTTCGCGCCGGAAGTATCCGCGATTCAGGCTGCGCGGCTCAAGCAGCATCTCGCGAATCGTTTCCAGTCGCGGCCCGGCCAGCCAGCCGCTCCACGGCGTTGGAAATCCCAGCTTCGGCCGGTACAGAATCGAGTGCGGCAGCAAGTCTTCGGCCGCCCGTTTCAGAATCCGTTTGCCGGCTAATCCGCTGATCTGCACTTCGCGCGGAATTCGCGTCGCGAATTCAACCAGTACATGATCGAGAAATGGCACCCGGCTTTCGATGGATGCGGCCATGCTCATGTTGTCCTGCTTCATGAGAAGTTCCACCAGATAAGTCTTGATGTCGGTATAGAGCAGCCGCTGCAGCATTTCGCCCCCTGGTGAAACCGCTGACGAATGCTCCCAGTACTTGAGCACATTCTTATATGCCGTGCTGGGCGCGGCTTCCCGCGCGAATTCGCCGGTCAGCAATCCGCTCTGCTCCACTTCGCCGAAGGCGGAAAAGAAATTATCGAAGTAGAAAGAGGCCCAGGAGTTGCCGTCCTTCGCGAGAAAAGTGTGTTCCAGTTTCCGGCGCAGGGTCGCTCCCAGCAGGGAAGAGGTCGCAAGCGTATGGCGCAATCCGCGCCGCAGAACGCTCGGAACCACGCTGCGGTACGCTCGATCCATGGCTGCATTCTTCAAAGTGAAGGCATAGCGTGTGTAGCCCGCCAGGGTTTCATCCGCGCCCTCGCCAGTGAGCACGACCGTAACTCTCTCTCGGGCGAGGCGGGCGACAAAATAGAGCGAGACGCTCGAAGGCCACACGATCGGCTCGTCTTCATGCCAGATCAAATGCGGCAGCGCCGCGAAAAAATCCTGCTCGCTGACCACCACTTCGTGATGCCGCGAATGGATGTGATCCGACACCGTGCGCGCAAAGGGCAGTTCGCTGTAGGTCTGCTCTTCGTAGCCGACAGAAAATGTCTCGACCGGCTCGCACCGCAGTTTCGTCATCAGCGCAGCTACCGCGCTCGAATCGACGCCGCCGCTCAAGAACACGCCTAGCGGCACATCGCTCATCAGGTGGCTGTTGACCGCGCCTTCCAGTAACTCGCGATAGCTCTGGACGTAGTAACTCTCGTCTTGCGATTCGTGCGGCTTCGACGCATCCAGGTCCCAGTACTGCCGGATCTCCGGTTTGCCGTCAGGGCCAATCGTCATCGCGTGCCCGGGCAGCAGCTTAAGAATTCCGTTGTAGAAACTTTCCGCGCCCGACAAATATCCAAACGCCAAGTATTCCGGCAGTGCCGCCCGATTGAACTCCGGACGAATCCCGCCATGCGCCAGCACCGCTTTGATTTCCGATCCGAACAGCAGCCGCTCCGACGTCAGTTTGTAGTACAGCGGCTTGATGCCCAGCCGGTCGCGCGCGATGAAGAGGGTTTTCGTATTGCGATTCCAGATGGCAAAAGCGAACATGCCGCGCAGGTGTTGTACACAATCCGCGCCGTACTCTTCGTAGAGGTGGATGATGGTCTCGGTATCGCTGTGCGTGCTGTAGCGATGGCCGCGCGCGATGAGCTGCTCGCGCAAGGCGAGATGGTTGTAGATCTCGCCATTGAACACGATCCAGAGCGTGCCGTCTTCGTTCGAAATCGGCTGGTGCCCGCCCGCCACATCGACAATGCTGAGCCGCCGCATGCCGATCCCGACTGCGCCGTCGGTATAAAAGCCTTCGTCGTCGGGCCCACGATGGCTGATCACGCGGCACATTTCGCGCAGCGCCGCGGCGCTCGCCCGTACGTCCCGTCCGAATTCAAGAATCCCAGCGATCCCGCACATCTAGCGTTTCTCCGCGTATGGTGACGGACTATGATGCGACGAATCATGATCCGCGCCGGGGTATGGGGAACGCGAGCCGCCGGTCAGCTCCTCGAACAAAGCCGTAACCGAAAACTCGCCC
>JBEKFN010000061.1:0-14857 GCA_050013295.1 Terriglobales bacterium | reverse complement strand
GCGTTGAAGAAGAACGAAAGCCGAGGCGCGAACTGGTCAACATCGAGGCCCGCCCTGATCGCCGCTTCCACATAGGCAATGCCGTTGCCCAGCGTGAAGGCGACTTCCTGCACCGCCGTCGAGCCCGCCTCGCGCATGTGATAGCCCGAGATCGAAATCGTGTTCCACTCCGGCACGTGCTCGTTCGACCAGGCAAAAACGTCGGTGATGATGCGCATCGCCTGCTGCGGCGGATAAATATAGGTTCCGCGCGCGATGTACTCCTTGAGCACATCGTTCTGCACCGTGCCCGAGAGCTTGCGAATATCCCTTCCCTGCCGCCGCGCCACGGCCACGTATAACGCCAGCAAAATCGACGCCGTAGCATTGATGGTCATCGATGTTGAAATCTTGGTCAGGTCAATGCCTTCGAACAGCCGCTGCATGTCTTCGATCGAATCGATGGCCACGCCGACTTTGCCGACTTCTCCGACGGCCAGCGGATTGTCCGAATCGAGGCCAATCTGCGTTGGCAAATCAAAGGCCACTGAGAGGCCGGTCGTCCCGTTGGCCAGCAGGTATTTGTAGCGCTTGTTCGACTCTTCGGCATCTCCCATGCCCGCATACTGGCGCATCGTCCACAGGCGGCCGCGGTACATCGTGGCTTGCACGCCGCGCGTGTACGGGAATTCTCCGGGATATCCCAGATCGCGGTCGTAATCCCACGCCGCAAGATCCGTAGGCGTGTAGAGGGGGCTAACGGCGATATGAGAAGACGTCTCTTGGATCGGGAGGCGTGCTTCCCGCTGGGTTGCGGATTCGGCCGTCTTGAGTTCAGTCATGTAGTCCTGCCCTTCTTCGCTGTTCGCTGTTCGCTGTTCGCCTTTCGCTCTTAGCTTTTGGCTCTTTTTTTTTACCCGCCAAAACGAGCTCAGCCCGAACCAGGTGAACGAAACCGTGAAGCATACCGCGAGCACCAACCGGCCTGGTCCGGTTGCGTGGCCAGACTGGTACTTCCCATACTCTCGCACGCCGGCCATGGCCCCGACTCCGGCCATCGCCAAGAACGTAAAGCCGGCCACTTCCAGCCAGAGTTGGTGCAGGATTCCCCCAAAAGAATGCGCGGTGGCGCGGAACCCGGCCAGGAGCGCCCTGCCCGTCCGGCTGCGGTCCAGCGTGCTGACAACCACCTTGATGGCCGCACGGAAAGTCAGGACGATTTTTTTCACCGCTTGGCCGTCGATCATTTGCCAGTCACTTCTGCCACTCACTTCGGTCGATCACTAGTGTCATGTCCCACAAGTTCGCGGTATAAATCTACGCTGTCATCCTGAGCGAAGCGAAGGACCTATGTATTTGAATTCGCCCGCGCAGCAAAGCGATACCCTGATGCGAAACTCGAGTTTTTCCGAGGCATGCTGGAGTTCGTCAGTATCATTCGATTTTAACAGCGACCGGGCGTACAATGACGGTGGGCGGGGTCACGACCAAGTGTGATGTCCCCCATCAGCGGCGTCCGATTCCAGGGGGATTCGTGGATCAGCAACTGAAACAACTCATGAAAGAACTCGGCGAAGCGATCAACGAGTCTCTGTCCGATTCCGAATCGATCGCCGAAGTCGTGGCCCGCATCAAGGAAGGCGGCTACGACATTTTCCTCGTTCTCGAAGCTACGATCGGGGTCAGCAAGCAGGGCGAACACACTACCGACAAGGCTTCCCTGGTCTCCACGCTCAGCACCAATGCCGAACTGAAGATCAGCGATCAGGATCTGAAGTTTCTCAAGTCCCTCCGGATTAAGATCGACGAAGAAGAAGAGTAGCGGTGTGGGGATGCTTTTTCCCGCGGGTTTGGTGCTTATTCATCGGTCGAGAGATGCCCCGTGTTTGCGTGTCCCTTGCGTGGCCGCCGAGAATTGCCACTTCGGACCTGCCCGGGTTCGGGGTAAAATCTTCCGATCCCCACCAAGTTTTTTCCCGATCCAAAATAGGAAAAACTTTGCAGGTGGGGTCCGCTCTGTTAGAATGGTTTATCCCCCATGTAAGTGGCCCCCTAGCAGCATCTTAATTGTGGACAGGTTTCGTTGAAAATGGCCTTCGGCGTGCACTTCACGGTTCAGAAGTGTCGTTCTTTGGCCCGTCTCCCGCGGTCTTCAAAATGCCGGTTTGTGGGATTGACCACTTCCTTTGGCACGCGCTGTGCAGTCGCTACATGAGGTGCTGTACATGGATTCCCAGGCTTCGCAACAATTGACCCTAGGCCTTCTTCCCGAGCCGGGCACCCGTTGGGGAAGGTTCGTTCTCAGTTATGGCATGCAGTCGGTGGTGATGGCGTTGTTTGTGATTATGGCCATCGCCTACCCCGAAGTTCTGGTGATGCCGGTGCACGACTACCACTTCGTCAGCCTAGTCAGCACTCCGCCGCCGGTTCCGCAGGCTCCGGCGCCGGTCAAGAATTTTCCCGCTCCTGCGCCAAAGATCGTCGAACCGGTAACGCCGCGGCCCGAAGCTCTGCGCGTTCCGTTAGATGTCCCGCGGAAAAAACCTCCAGTTCCCGAGGACCAGGCGCCTAAGGTAACGCTGAGTGCCAGCAAAGAACCTCTGCCGGACATGAATGCGCAGATTCCGCGGCCGCCGGTCAAAACGAATGTGTTCTCCACCGGAAGCTCGGCGACGCCAACCATGGCGGCCGCGCCGCAGAAAGTGCAAACCGGCGGCTTCGGCGATCCCAACGGCGTGCCCGCATCGGATAATCACGGCCGCCCGGTTACGATCGCGCAAGCGGGCTCATTTGATTTGCCCTCGGGCCCAGGCTATGGCAACGGCACCGGCGGATCGCATGGCGCCCGCGGGGTGGTCGCCAGCACCGGTTTTGGCAGCGGCTTCGCTACCGGCGACAATACCGGCACGGTTTCTGCCTCGCGCGCTGCGGTTCGCCAGGGCTCGTTCGGAGACGCCGATGTCGCAACCGCTCAGCCCAAAGCCAAGGCCGCCGAACCCGTGGTCAAAACCTTGCCTGCCGAGATCACCTTTAAGCCCCATCCGGTTTACACTGATGAAGGACGACACCTTAAGATTGAGGGCGAGGTTCTGCTCGATGTTGTCTTTTCAGCGACCGGGCAGATTCGCGTGGTGAGAGTGGTACGCGGTCTCGGCCATGGACTGGACGAATCGGCGGTTCGCGCCGCGGAACAAATTCAGTTCAAGCCCGCCCTGAGAGACGGCCACCCCACTGATTCCGAGGCGGTATTGCACATCGTATTCCAACTCGCGTCATAGACAACTCGCATCATAGATAAAAGAACAAAAAGACAAAATGAAACAAACGAAAATGTTGCGCTCCCGATTCGCACTCTTTGCGCTCTCCCTGGTCTGCTGCGCCGCGTCCCTGTTCGTCCAGACTTTGTTCGTCCAGACCTCGTTCGCCCAGACTACGCCCGCGCAGACTACGCCCGAACCCCAACTCTCCACCCGCGACGCCGCTACCCAGCAGGCCGTCGCCGCCAGCGCCAGCTTCGACCAGGTTATCGACCGGGCGGTGGAGCGCGAACATTTCTTCATGGCCGAGATGAAGCATCTGCATCCCCTGGTAGAAACCTATCTCCAGAATCTGAAGCAAGACAAAGACATCGACGCTCCCGTCCCCACTAGCGACGTGTACTTCCTTGGGCGATTGGACATGAGCGATGGCACCGATGACCGCGCGTTCTATTCGCCCACCACGGCCGGCCTGGGCAAGCGCATGCTTAACAAGCTGAGCAACGTGTATTCCATGAAGTTCCTGCCCCTGGGATTTGCCCAGATGGTGGTCCTCGATCAGGATTTTCAGCGCAAGTATTACGACTTCACGTTCGTCCGCCGCGAGTTTCTCGGCGAGGTGCGTTGCGTCGTCGTCGACGTTGCCCCCAAGAAAGACGCCGGCAAGGGCCGCTTCCTCGGCCGCATCTGGATCGAAGACGAGGGCTACAACATCGTCCGCTTTAACGGCACTTACTATCCTCATCCGCGAGCCAGTTATTACCTGCACTTTGACAGTTGGCGTCAGAACCTCCGCCCCGGCGGAGTCTGGCTGCCTTCGCTGATTTATTCCGAGGAGTCCGACCTCAAATATCGCCTGGGTCAGACGCTTGATTACAAGGCGCAGACGCGGCTCTGGGGCTACAACCTGAAGGATCTCCGCCGCAACTCTGAGTTCACCGAGATCACCGTCGACGCCCAGCAGTCGGTCCAGGACCAGAGTCAGAAGGCCCAGGACGCAACGCCCCTCGAAGCCCAGCACGCCTGGGAACGTCAGGCTGAGATCAACGTTCTTGACCGTCTGCAGCAGATCGGCCTGATCGCGCCGGAAGGCGAAATTGACAAGGTGCTACAAACCGTCCTCAACAATGTGATAGTCACCAATAACCTCGACATTCAACCCGACGTACGCTGCCGCGTACTGATGACCACGCCGCTCGAGTCCTTCGCCATTGGTCATACCATCGTCGTGAGCCGAGGCATGATCGACGTGCTGCCCGACGAAGCGTCGCTGGCCATGATTCTTTCCCACGAACTGGCGCACATCGTCCTCGGCCATCACCTCGACACCAAACTCGCTTTCAACGACCGCATGTTCTTTCCCGATGAGCGCACCTTCCAGCGCATGGACTTCGCTCGCGATCGCGGCGAAGAAGAAGCCGCCGACAAGAAAGCCATGGAACTGCTCAACAGCTCGCCCTACAAAGACAAGCTGAGCAACGCCGGCTTGTTCCTCAAAGCGGTCCAGGCCCGGGCGCCGCAGCTGAAGAACCTGATTCGGGCGCACCTGGGCGACAGCCTGCTCAATGGCAACGCCACCAGGATGTCGTCTTTGATGACCGCCTCGCCGCAATTCGATCCCAAGAAGGTCGACCAGATCGCGGCGCTCCCGCTCGGCGGCCGAGTGAAAGTTGACCCGTGGAACAATCAACTCGAATTGATCAAGACCAAGCCGGTCGCCATCACCACCGCAGCCGAGAAGATGCCGTTTGAAGTCACGCCCTTCTTCCCGTTCCTCACCAGGTTTGGCACCCCAGAAAAAGCGGCTCCCGGCCAGGAGAAAACAGCGGCAACGCCCTCGGGACAGTAAGGCAGCTTTTGGCTTTTGGCTTTTAGCTTCTGACTCTGGCTGTTAATTGACAGGAGTAGATCGCGTCGCCGCACTTCCGGCACTCGCTTCTGGCGTTTTTCAACAACCAGTCGGCACCAGAAGCTGAAAGCCAAAAGCTAAAAGCTAACGGCCCAAAGCTATTAGCCCTCGATCATTGCGCGGGTAATCTGGATCGGGAGAGAAGCGGCAGAAAAAAATCAGGGGAAGCCCGCTGCCAGACGCAGCGGGGTTTGATCGTGCGGATTATTGCGGTGCTAAGCTGCTTCCGACTTGCGAAAACACGTTGTTGGCGTTGCCGCCGATCAGTCGGACCGTGCCAATCACGATCACTAGGATTACAGCAAGCATGACCGCGTATTCAGCGACGTCTTGACCGTTCTCCTCAACCCAAAGTTGACGGAATGCTCTGATCACTATTTGCCCCCAATCGACGACCCGTCCCTACTTCACTCATTCCTTAGGACAGTAGTTCGCCGCCGTGCTATTAAAATATCGTGAATCTTACCTTTTAGCCAATAGCACTCGAGTGACCTTTAGTGGCACTATTGTGCCATATGTGTGCACTATTGTGCCGTGTCTCATTTTCCTCAGTTCCAGCCAACCCGTTGATTACAGAATGGTTTTCAGGGGAAGCCCCTGATTCACCGCGAACAGTGCCAGTTCCAGGCGAGTGGAAACCCCTAGTTTGTCGAAGATATTGCTGAGGTGGTGCTTTACCGTATCCTCGCTGATTTTGAAGTACTCGGCGATTTCCCGGTTGGCGTAGCCCGCGACCACCGCGGAGACGATCTCCAGTTCCCGCGGCGTCAGCCCGAATTTCTTCTGTTTCGTTTCCTCGTTCGTACTCTGCATGAGGTTGCGCAGGTACTGCACCAGATTCGAGACACTGTCCCGCCCTACCCAATACTCGCCACCCATCACCGCATGAATGGCCTTGAGCAAAAGTTGCGTGGCGGAATCCTTCAGCACCACGCCGCGAGCTCCCAACTGCAACGCTTCCACTACCTGCTTCTTTTCCACCGCCGCCGTCAGCAGGATGATGCGCACCGGCCCGGCCCCGCCCGCGCGGGTGCTCAGGTCGCGCAGCGCTTCCAGCCCAGTGTGGTGCGGCATGGCGAGATCGAGCAGGAGAATGTCAGGCTTGATATCCGTCGCCAATTTCACCGCCTCGAAGCCGTCGCAAGCTTCGCCCACTACCTTCATATCCTGTTCCGATTCCAGCAGACGCCGGAGCCCGTCGCGGAAAATGGGGTGATCGTCGGCAATCACAATGCGTATGGGATGAGTTCGCTTATCCATTGTTGGTTTATCCATTGTTGGCCTATCCACTGCTGGCCTATCCATGATTTGCCTTTCTCGCCGGCGGGATCCGTACTTCCAGCCGTGCGCCGTGCCCCGGAGTCGATTCTATCGCGAGTTCGGCCGCCAGCAGGCGTACTCTTTCCCGGATCACGCCCGGCCCCTTGCCTGACGTCTCCAGTTCGGCATCCGACAGCCTTCCGGAAAAAGAAAATCCCTTACCGTCGTCCTCCACCGTCAGCTGCAGATTACCCGCCCGCTGCGCCAGCCGTACCAGCACATGGTGCGCTCCACTGTGCTTGCGCACGTTCACCAGGCTCTCCTGCACGATGCGCGCCAGTTCTCGGCACACTCTCGGCGGCAGATCCACCCGCTCCAGTTCGCTGACGAACTCGGCTGCGATTCCCGTCTCCCGCCGGAAGCGCTCCACCGTGTCGGAAATGAAACCCAGAAGCCGGTCCGCATTCACCTCGAACGACTTCATCGCCTGCATCAGTTCGCGCAACTTCAGAACTTCTTCGCGCAGCAGTTTCTGGATCCGCCCTAGCTCCTCATTCACCGGCGCCTGCGTCCCGGACTGGCGCCGCAGCACATCCAACTGCATTTCCACTGCGATCAGCGATTGAATCGCTCCATCATGAAGTTCGCGCGCGAACCGGGCCCGCTCCAGCGCTCCCGCCCGCTCCCGTAGCCGCCGCATGAGGTACACGTTGTAGACCGCCGGACCCACTTGCTGCGTGTACTCCTGCAGAAACCGCAATTCCTCTTCCGGCGCCCCCATCATCTCTGGATCGAACAGGAACACACGGCCCGACCACTCGCTCCCGAAGACCAACCCCACCGAAACTAGCGCGTCAAACTTTTCCACTCGCGCCAGCGCATCGAGAAATCCCGTGCTTTCATCGCGCAGCCGCCCTCCGTCACGATCCAGCAGCACCGTATCAAAACCCTGGTCACGGCGCGATGCATAAATCGCGTCCGCGGGCGACTCGAACAGGTACGCCTGTTCGCTTTCCGGCGTAGCCTCGCGCCAGCGCAGCGCTTCGCCGCCCTCGCGCCTTATCTCGGCAAGAAATACCCGGTAACTGTGCCTCTCCTGCGAGGCGCTGAGCACCCGAGGCGCGCCGTAGATGTTCATCACTTCCCCAAGCACCTGCTGCATGGTCCCAGTCAGTCCCGCCTCCACTCGCGTCGAACTGAGAACGCGCATGATCACGGCGCGCTCCGCCCGCACCTTCTTCTGGTTCTCCGACATGTAGCCCAGCAAAAATCCGAGCACAATCAGATACACCGAGCTCATGAACAGTTGTTGCGGATCCAGTTCCCGCACGCTCACACCCAGCCGCGGCAGATGCACCACTCGCAGCCAGTGATCCGCCGCCGTTTCCAGTCCAGCTCGCACCGTGAACGCTTCTACCTCCAGCAGTGCCACCGCAGCGGTCGCCGTGCCCACCGTCTCCCACAGCCCCCAGCGATACGCCGCCGCCGCCATCACGAACACGAAGAATAGAAAGAATGGCCCGTGCTGCGCCGTCGCGAACAAGGAAATCAGCACCGGCCAGAGGATGTCCACCCCGTGCACCACCAGACGAAAAGCGTTGGTCGACTGCGGCCGGAAGCGCACCAGCAACATCACCACCACCGCATGCACGAAGTACACCATCAGCAGCCAGTACAGCCAGCGCGAATAGACGAAGCCGCGCACCGGCTCCATCCAAAGGGCAAGCACCGCCGCAATCGTCAGCGCCACCCGCGCCGTCGCCAGCCAACGCTCCGTGCGCCGGATTTCGCCCGCACTGAGCGGCACCCGGAAGCGCCATAGATCACGGTATCGAGGGATCATCCAGTGCACGGGACTCTCTTAGGCCGCTAAGCGCCCAATTCTCAGGTTAAGCGCCTAATTCTAAAGGTAATCTCAGTTTAAACTCCATGAGCTTCTCACTTCTGTAAAACTTACTTCTAACTGTTGGACTAAGTGACTTTGGTAACCACCTCAAGCCCACATCACACTCTAGAATGGAGTTCGGAGAAGTCTGCCTTTGGTCGCACGCACTAAACTCTGGGTCTCCCTGCTGATCGCGCTGGTTCTCGCCCAGACGGCGGCGTCCGTCTTCATGCCCAGAAGCGACGCTCTTACCATTGCCAGCGACCTCATCCAGGGCACTCTCCTGCTCGTTGTCACCGCCGCCTTCCTGCCCAATATCTCGCGCTCGCGCTGCTCGACCGCCCACGCCCGGCTCTTCTGGACCCTCATGAGCGTGGGTATGCTCTTCTGGCTTACTTACCAGGGAATGTGGAATTACTTTGAAGTCTACAAGCGCCAGGACGTGCCCGACCCCTTCCTGGGTGATATTGTTCTGTTCCTGCATCTGGTGCCCATGATCGCCGCCCTCGCGGTGCTTCCTCATCTTCACGAAGATGAACGGGATGAACGAATCCGCATGCTCGACTTTGCCCTCCTGCTCATCTGGTGGGTCTTCATCTATGTATACACCGTCATCCCCTGGCAGACCGTGCAGGTCGATGAAGCAACTTACAGCGCCAATTTCAACTTCGCGTATCTGACCGAAAAACTCGTGCTCCTGATCTCGCTTTCCATCCTCGCCTACACCGCTGACGGCGGCTGGCGGCAGCTTTACGGACAGTTGCTCGGCGCCAGCGCCCTCTATGCCTCCAGTTCCTATGTCGCCAACTGGGCGATCGGTCACAAGCTTTACTACAGCGGCAGCATCTACGACATCCCGCTCACCGTTTCTATAGCCTGGATGGCGGTGGCTCCCCTGCTCGCCCTCCGCCTCAATCTGTCCAACTCCAAGCCGTCGCGGCCTGTCCTCGGCGTCTGGATCACTCGCCTGAGCATGCTCGCTCTGTTCAGCCTCCTCTGGGCCGTCTTGCACTCCGAACTGGACCCGACGCTTCCGCCTTCGGTCAAGGCCTTCCGCGTTACCGTGAGTCTTTTCACCATGGTCCTGATGGGCATCGTGGTTCTCTGGCGTCAACGCCTGCTCCGAGACGAGCTTTCGCGGCTTCTCGAAAGGTCCCGCCGTTCTTTCGACGACCTCAAGGGTTTGCAGGAAAAGCTCATTCAATCCGAGAAGCTAGCCTCCCTCGGCCAGTTGGTGGGCGGAGCTGCCCACGAGATCAACAACCCGCTCACCGCCATGCTGGGATACTCCGACCTGCTCAGCGCGTCCACCTTGCCGCCCCAGGAACAATTCCAAGCCGCTCAAATCGGCGAGCAGGTCCGCCGCACCACCACGCTGGTTGCCAACCTGCTCACTTTTGCCCGCCAGGCTCCGGTCAAGCTTGCCGCCCTCGACGTCAACTCCGTGTTGCAAACCGCCGTCCGCCTCCTGGCTCCCCAACTGGAGGCGGAGGCGAGTTCTATCCGCCTCGAACTCGCTCCTTCGCTTCCGCTGGTGCTCGCCGACTCCAACCAGATTCTCCATGTCTGCCTTCACCTTGCCGGACAGATTAGCTCCCATCTCGATCGCGAAATAAACTCCACCCTGTTCGTTCGCACGCACAGCCAGGGTAACTTCGTCCTGGTTGACTTCTTCTCTTACGATCCCTCTTCCCGGCCACTCTCGTTCGCGTCGGTGTTCAACTCCCAAGGTGGGAGCAAGCCTTCTACCCTTTCGCTGAGCGCCTGCTGCCGCATCCTCGAAGAACATGGCGGCCGTCTCTTGCAGCCTTCGACTCCCGGCAACATCGCTTTCCGTATGGAACTGCGGGTCGCGACAAACTCTGCAAACCGCTCGTCGTTCGCCGTGCCCAACCGGGCCGCGGCCCGCGGTAGTTCGTGAAGTTCAAGGTTTCAAGGCTTTCCCTCAACGACGCATGCCTTTTCTTGGAAACTGTAAAACCTGAAACTGTGAAACTTTGCTACTTGCATGTTATAGTATAAATTGTATAATCGCATCGGCGTGAAGGACGTTCGGCGCACACCGGCAGAGATTCACTGGGAGGGAGATTCGAAGGAAGTTCTGAGCGGATTCCCGAGTGACGTGAAACTGGGCCTGGGCTACTCTTTGCGCAGGCTACAGAACGGCGAGTTTCCGGCGTGCGAAACGCGATCAATGGCGTCCATTGGAAAGGGCGTCTGGGAACTCAAGGAATCGGATGAGCGGGCTTGGTACCGCGTAGTTTACTTAACGAAGATTGGCGGCGTGATTCATGTGCTGCACTGCTTCGAAAAGGAAAGCCGAAAGACGGGCAAGCGAGATGTGGCGACCGCGAGAGCCAGGCTGAAAAGGGTTCTAGAGCGTAGTCAAAGGGAGAAGAACAGGTGAAGTCCGAAAATAGGCCAAGTCACATCACGAAAGGAGATGTGTTCGACGATCTCGGATTGTCGCGTTCGGAAGCATCGGCGCTGAAGATCAAAGCGACGCTGCTCGATGCTATTCTCCGGGAAATCGAGAAGCGGGGCTACACGCAGAGCCAACTGGTTGAGATCCTCGACGAATATCAACCGTCGGTCAGCAACCTGACGCGAGGAAAGATAGCCAAAGTGAGCGTGGAGAAGTTGCTTACCTATTCCGATCGGCTGAAGATGAGGACCACGATCACGGTGCGCGCTAACCCCGAAAAACACCCCAAGAAGGTTTCCAAGTTTTCAAGGTTTCAAAGTTTCAAGGAAAAGGCCGGTGTCGTTGAGGGTTAACCTTGAAACTTTGAAACCTCTGAAACCTTGAGACCTTCCCTCTTCAATTGCCCGCAGGCGGCAAAAATGTCGCGCCCTCGCGGCCGCCGCACGAATGTTGGAATTCCCGCCTCCACCAATATCCGCCGGAACGCCGCTACCCGCTCCTCTTCCGGCGTCCGGTACGGCAACTCCGTCCCCGGATTCAGCGCAATCAAATTGATTCTCGCCCGCATCCCTCGCACCAACTCCGCCACCTCGCGCGCTTGCTCGGGAGCGTCGTTCACACCCTCGATGAGCACATACTCAAACGTCATCCGCTCCCGCCTCCGCAGCGGAAACTCCCGCGCCGCTTTCATCAGCTCCCCGAGGTTCCACTTCCGGTTCAGCGGCATCACCTCGCTGCGCAATGCATCGTTCGATCCGTTGAGCGAAATCGCCAACTTCGGACGCACCGCCTCCCGCCCAAAATCGTAAATCCGCGGCACGATCCCCGCCGTCGACACCGTCATCCGCGATTCCGGAATCCCTACGCCCTCCACCAGCAGCCGCACCGACTTCATGAAGTTGTCGTAGTTCAAGAAAGGCTCGCCCATGCCCATGAACACGATGTTGACGCGTTGCAGCGGAGGCTCAACTCCCTGCTCGCGCAGCACCGCCGTAATCTGCCCGACGATTTCTCCCGCCTCCAGATTTCGCTTGACCCCAAGCAACGCCGTGAAGCAGAACTTGCAATTCACCGCACATCCCACCTGGCTCGATACGCAAATCGTAGCCCGATGCACGTGTGGTGACGGGGCTTGGCCCCGTCCAGCGGGGCGAAGCCCCGCTACCCCACGGTCTGCACCGGTGTCCGCCTCAATCTCGTCGCCCGCTTCGCTTCCGTCGCCGATCTCTCCGCCATCTCCCTCCGGCATCCAGACCGTCTCCACCGTCTCCCCGTCGGCCAGTTCCACCAGATACCGCACCGTGCCATCGCTCGAAACAAACTTGCGCGCAATCCCCGGAAACCCCATCCCCCAGCCTTGTTCCGCCAGACAAGCGCGATATTCGAGGGGCAGCGTCGAAACCTGATCCAGCCGATCGAGCTTTTGTCGATATACCGCATCGAATAGTTGCTGGCCCCGGTAGGCTGGCTGCCCCGACTCAGTCGCAAGATTCGTCAGCTCCTGCAAGTCGAGTCCGAGCAGCGAATTGGATGGCTGGCTGGGCATTTGCCGCGCACTTTGGGTGATGGTGGAGCGACGGGCGTCCCTTCGGCAAGCTCAGGGCAGGCTCTCGCCCGTCTCTAAAGTGTAATCAGAGTGTAATCCGTAAAACACAGGAATCGAGCGGCGGCGACTCCGGCCGCTCAACTTTCCGTCAGAGAAGGTCAGCCAGGCTCTTTAGCTTTCAATGTCTTTCGGGGCAGGGGCGAACCGGCGCAAGAGCGTAATGGAAAATACCAAAATGAGGATGAGCAGACCCAACAATCCGAGTTCGGTCATGCTAGCTCGAAATATGCTCGCACCCTCGGCCGACCACGTTCCACCTTTTGTGAGGGTGGCCGCTTCCAGGGTGATCACCAGGACGCGCCGAATCGAGGCAATCAAGCCCACCACAAGAAATGGTTCGGTAACCAGAAAATGCGAGTGGATGGAAATGCGCACCGTATGCAGAATCTCCACCAGCATCAACACAACGAGCAGTTGGTCTAATACCACCAGTGTTTGTGCGGCAATCGTCCAGTGAACGAGGCCCTCCCAGAGCATTTTGCCGGCGTTGGCAATCGTCGCCAGCGCCGTTACAAAAAGCAACACCGCAAGAACGAAATAGATAACCACTTCGGCTTTGCCCAGATAGTCGCCAAAGTGCACGCGGAGCTTCTGTTCGGCCATGTAGGGTCACTCGTAGAATCGCTGGTTCCCGCCTCTTTGTTCGCGCCTCTTCACACGGGCAGAGTATAACGGAAGTCGGCTTATCGAAAAGTGAGAACGTGGATGCGTTGCCGTTCACGTAGTAACTGCGTGTAATACCGAAATGAAGACGCCGACGAATCGCCGTAAGTTAAACAAAAGAAAAGATGATCCCCAACCGGCGTCCGCCTAGCCTCGGATTGTGGGAGAATAGTACGAGCAACCCGCCCCGGAATTTCATACACCGGATACGAACGTCATACTAGGAAATTCATGGTAAGCAACTAATGGTAAAAGAAACCCGCAGCATTCGTCGTCAGATCCTGCCCAACGGCCTCACCGTCATCACCGAGCAGATGCCCCACATCCGCTCCGTCGCGATCGGCATCTGGCTCAAATCCGGTTCGCGCGACGAAGATTCAGAATGGAATGGCATTTCCCACTTCATCGAGCACATGGTGTTCAAGGGCACGGAGACCCGCTCCGCCGAAGCCATCGCCCGCCAAGTCGATTCCATCGGCGGCAATATGGACGCTTTCACGGCAAAGGAATGCATCTGCTTCAACATCAAAGTTCTCGATGAGCATCTTCCGCTCGCGCTCGACGTCCTCACCGATCTGGTGCTTCATCCGGTTTTCGATGCCGGCGATATCGCGAAGGAGCGCGGCGTCATCCTCGAAGAAATAAAAATGGATCAGGATAATCCCGACTACCTCGTCCACGAAATCTTCACCCAAAGTTTCTGGAAGAACCACGCCCTGGGCTTGCCGATCCTGGGCACGCGCGAAACCGTAAGAAGATTCGAGCGCCCCGTTGTCTCGCGCTTCTATGGTCACCACTTCGCCCCCGGCAATCTCATCGTCAGCGCTGCTGGGAACCTTGACCACAAACACTTTGTCGATCTCGTCGCGAAATATTTCGAACACGTGAAACCGGCGAAAAACGGCTTTCACTCGCCCCAGCCCAAGACTTATTCCCGCATTAACCTGCGCAACAAGAAGTCGCTCGAGCAGGTCCAGATCTGCATCGGCGTCCCCTCGCATCCCATGGCCCACGAGCGCCGTTATGCTTCCTACATCCTGAATACGCTGCTCGGAGGCGGCATGAGCTCGCGCCTGTTCCAGAACATCCGTGAGCGCCAGGGGCTCGCCTACTCCATCTATAGCGACCTGAACCCCTACCGCGATACCGGATCCCTGTGCGTCTACGCCGGCACCTCGCGCGAGTCGGCTATCAAGGTTGTCGAGTGCGTTGTCGAGGAATTCCGCAACCTGAAAACGACGGCCGTTCCCGAAGAAGAACTGCGCCGCTCCAAGGACCAGCTCAAAGGCAGCCTCATGCTCTCGCTCGAATCTTCGACCGCGCGCATGTCGAACCTGGCCCGCCAGGAAATGTACTACGACCATTTCTACGGCCTCGACGAGCTCATCGAACGCATCGAAGCTGTCACCATCGGCGACCTTCAGCAAACCGCCGAAGAATTTTTCCGCACCGAGCACATCGCCGTAACCATCCTCGGCAACCTGACCGGCCTGAAGCTAACCCGCGACCAGCTAACCTGCTAACGATTTAGTGGAGGGACGGGCGCCCTCGCCCGTCCAAGCCGTGCGCAGCACGGCAGCTGCCTGCTCCCGCAATTGCCTCTCCACCCCGCGTGTTATTCTGTTCCGCTCTTTTCATAAGGGATTCCCAAAATGTCCTGGCGCATCCTGGGCTTCATCCTGGCCGCCGTGGTCCTGGTGGGCTACCGAGTAATCAAACCGCGTACTCAGGCCTCCGACCTGCCCGGCCGCTGGAATCTCTCCACCCTGTTTCTGGCCAGCGCGCTCACCCTCTTCGCGGAACTCGCACTCATCCGCTGGGTCGCCACCGAAGTCCGCGTCTTTGCCTATGTAAAAAACCTGGCGCTGCTTCT
>JBEKFN010000060.1:0-15057 GCA_050013295.1 Terriglobales bacterium | reverse complement strand
CCCAAGGCTTTGCTCTTGAATCTCTAAGCGGGAATTTCCTTTTTGACCCTAAGAACGGCTGTTATTGTCCCCTCAATCCCTGTTCGCGTCAATGTGAAACGATTTTGGTGACGTCAATCGTATCGTGAGGGGCATAGCATCGAGCCGAACCGTTCGGATGTCTCTGCTTGAAGGAGACTGCTATGTCTTGTGAAAAAACCGCAAGAACTTGCGATGGATTTGATGGATTCAAAGAAGGGTTCACGCCATTCCTGTGCCGCGACCCTACTGGTTTAGGGGACCCGTAGCGGTTCCTCAAAGCCGCGCAGTTGCGGTGATTTGCGTATTAAGCGTGCTAATCCAGGTTTAAGCGAAGCCGGGCAATCGCCTCTCCCGTCGCTGTACTGAAACCTATTAATTCCGGTACGGCTCCAGTTCACGATTTGCGCGGCCTTAAGCGGAGTGTTTTCAGCGCGGGCGGGCGCGGGTGGAACCGAGGATTTTGGTACAACTGGACACCGCGGGACATAACCTCAGGTTAGCCCGTCATCCAAGAGCCAGTTCGGCAGTTGAGTACTCAAGTCCGGAATGTCACGTTCCACAAGCTGACGTATCGTTACTGATCTCGTTATGGCGGGACTGTCGTCGGCTTATCGCGTCTCCAGCGAGAACGCGTACTCCCTTCTTCTTAAGACGGTTGGTACAATCCGTCTATCGAGCAAGAGGGAACTGAGTTTATGAACCGATCTGAGCCCGTGATCATGACCATCTCTGGTTTCGATCCCTTAGGGAGGAGCAGGTGTAATTGCGGATCTATGGAGAGTGAGATGGTGCTGAACCCGGCGGCCTCGATCTCGCGCTGAACCAGTCCCACGGACCAGCAGCACACTGGTCAAACCGGAACCAGCACGACCGCATCCACCTGTTCCTGGCGAAGCCGGCGAATGATGCCAGGAACCGCGTGACGCAGCAGCACGTCGGGCCGAAGAGTATACCCCATGTATGAATAGTGGGAAGGGGCGGAGTGCGTGATCTCGCCCTGGGCTTCGAGTTGGCTCAATCGCTCGAGAGGCATTCCGCAGTTGAGATCCTGTTGAGCGAAGGATGTGTTGATATGAAGGTGGTATACGCGAACATCGTCCGTTACCGTTGCTCGACCAAGAATTCGATACGATGGATCGGAGGACCAAGGGTCCCGCCGCTCGATCTCCTGATCAAACGGCTCGTCGGTCTTCCGGGCTACCCCGGCGGAACTCGCAATCGAGACCGTGCATCGTGACATTGGCTTGGGCAGAGGACTCCAAGGGATTTGCCGCCGCCCGCCGAGCGCAGCCCAATGCTTCATGATCTGTTTCGGGACGCCATCGAGGAAGCGGTAGGAGTTGACGATCTTGGGCATCAATCCTATGATGCCACCGAATCCGGTTCCACATTCAAGGCTACAGCCAAGCTGGGCGAATTCCTGGGGGCCCGGTTCTCCGGTTTCCCAATCGTTCTAGCATGGAGGGCGGTATAGGGGCGGCCGCCCCAACTTGTTGGCACGCGTTAGTGGTGGATTCTTCCTCGATGCGCAGCCGCAATCGATAGCCTTACACTGCTCTTGATGAAACCTGTCTCCATTCTCCGCTCTGGCTCCAACCCTCATCGCGACCTTTCCGGCGTGCGAGCCAACGCCAGATCGAAGCTGCTCATAGGACAACCCCGGCGGGATTCAGTACCAGCACGACCCGGCCATCTCCCATGATCGTAGCGCCAAGAAAGTCGTGGCTATTCTCAAGACCTCCGCTCAGCGGCTTCACTACCACTTGTTCTTCGCTGACCAGGCGATCCACAAGCAAGCCATATCTTCGTCCCGACGCATGGATTAAGACCACGCACTTCTCTTCGTTCTCGGACTCTTTCCCGAGTTTGGACTCTTCCCCAAGGCCCAATTGCTGGCGCAGGGAAAGGACCGGACAAGCGCCTTCGCTGCTGTGGATCATGGCGTGGTGACGGTAACGATGGATCTCACTGGCTGTGATCTTGCGGGCTACGCTGACGCTGTCGAGCGGAAGAATGAACTCCGAGTCTCCGCACTGGGTCAGGATGCCTTTGGAGATCATCAGACTGGTGGGCAGCTTGATCACGATTTTTGTGCCCAGTCCGCGGCGGCTCTCGATCCCGACCGTACCCTTGAGCTTTTGCACATTGCTCGAGACTACGTCCATTCCCACCCCGCGGCCGGAGACGGCGGTCACCGCCTCGGCAGTGGAGAAGCCGGGAGCGAAGATGAGCCGGTATGCGGCTTCGTCGCTCATGCTCTGGGCTTCGGTCTCACTGAGGATTCCACGTTCGACCGCTTTTGCTTTCAGTACATCGCTGTGCAGTCCTTTGCCGTCGTCCTCCACCTCGATGACCACCTGGCTGCCTTCGTTGTAGGCGCGGAGAGCGATCTGGCCGCATCTCGATTTGCCTTTGGCCGCGCGCGTCTCCGGGGATTCAATGCCATGGTCGGCGGCGTTTCGAACCAGGTGCACCAGGGGATCGCCGATTTCCTGGATCATGGCTTTGTCGAGTTCGGTGTCTTCGCCGTGAAAGCTGATCTCAATTTCCTTCCCCAGGCTGCGTCCCAAGTCGCGGACCAGCCGGGAAAACCGCTGAAAGACCGTCCGCACCGGGAGCATGCGCAGAGACATGACCGCGTCTTGAAGTTCCTCGGAGATGCGCGAAATGTCTGTGCTAGCATCTTTGGCCTCGACCGACAATTCGCGCACTCCGGGGGCGCCGTCGAGCTTACGGGCCAGCAGATGGAGAGCGCCCCGAGCCACCAGCAGTTCGCTGACATTGCGAATTAGACGGTCGAGTTTCTCCTGGTCGACGCGGATGGTCTGGGTCGAGGTATCGGTCGCGCGCATCGGGATTTCAGAAGCCGCTTTCTGAGCCTTCTCGCCGCTGGCGTCTTTCCGCGCCGACTCAATCAGCTGCTCCGTTCGGTCCAACTGCTGGACCAGGTATTCCAACGGCCCGGCAGCGTCCCCAGCGACGGCCGCAGCTTCGAGAGCTGCCTTATGCTCGCGCAACTGCGCCCGCAGTTTGTCCATGCCCGCGTATTGGCAGGCGCCGCCCAGGGTCTCGATTGCGCGCTGGTAGGTCGCCCCCACCGCGGCGTCTTGCTCGCCCGCCTGCAACCTCGCGAAGCAGGTGCGCATGTTCTCCAGGCACTGTCCCGCCGTCTCCACAAAAGCAATTTGCTTCGGGTCGCGGGGAGTTTCGGCCTTGGGAGCACTGATGGCGATTCCCAACCGCCGCAAAAGCTCGGGATCGAGGTCGGCATGGCGGTTTTCGTCGATGCATTCGAGCAAACGCCGCATGGCCGCGGAGACGTCGAACAAGGTGTTGCCGATTTGCGTGTTGTCCACTTGGGCATTGCCCATTTGCCCGGCAGCGGAGCCGTTGCCGTCGCGCTGTTGCTCGACCAGGGCTTCGGCGGCGTGGGCCAGCTGATGCAGAAAGCGCAACGGATGTTGCGGGGCGAGATTGCCGGACTCTCCGAGCAGAAGCGCGCTGGCTCCTTTGAGGCTGTGCAGGCGGCGGAACAACTCCGCCAAATCCGAAGGCGTGGCGGCGTTTTGTCGAGCCGCAGCAGACAGTCTTCAATCGCCTGCAAGTGCTCTTCTGCTTCACAATAGAACGACTCAAAATCGCGCGACGAGACCCGAACCGGGCCCGGCCCACGGTCGTCGATTACCTGCTGGATTTCCAGGCGGCACTCGTTGGCGACAAAGACGAACACGTCGCGGATGGCCTGCTCGGAGGCTTCCGAAAGAAGGTCGATTTCCCACCAGATGTAACATTGCTCGGCATCGAGTTCCTCGAAGGCCGGCAGCGAATCCGCATGGGCAGTCAGGTGAGCGCTACCGAGCGCGCACAACTCCGTGAGCAGCACTACCGGGTCGTTGCCTGAAAACAGCATCCGCAAATCGGGTGTGTAACGGATACGGTACGACCGCTGGAGGCTGGCCGCGACCGCTGGTCCCGCCGTTTGGACGGCAGGAGCGGCTGGCGTTTCCGGCTTAACAAACGCCTTGAGCGCGGTAACCAACTGCTGCTCTGTCCCGGACTCAAGATCGGGCGTCGAGTCTGCGTCCGCGAGGAACACGCGCAGCAGGTCGCAGGCCCGCAGAGCGAGGTCGGTCAGCTCCGACGTGACCCGCACTTTCCCGTCGCGCGCCGCTTCGAAGACCTCCTCCACCCGATGTGCAAAACGCGAGAGGCGTTCGAGGCCCACCATCGCACCCGAACCCTTGAGCGTGTGGATGGCCCGGAATACGCGGTGAATGATTTCTCCATCCGCCGGATTCGCTTCCAGTTGGAGCAGGGAGGAATCGACCTCGTTGAGCAGGTCCGCGGCTTCGACCTGAAACGCGGAGCGTAAGCTGGTGAGCATTTCTTTGTGATCCATCAGCGCATCACTTTCTGGACGGTCGCCAGCAACTGCGCGGTGTCAAACGGCTTCACGATCCAGCCGGTCGCCCCGGCGGCCTTGCCTTCCTGCTTCTTCTCGGGTGCCGATTCCGTGGTCAACAGCAGGATGGGGACGAATTTGTAATGGGCCAGGCTTCTTGCCTGGCGGATGAGCTCGATGCCGTTCATGTTGGGCATGTTCAGGTCGGTGATGATCATATCCACGTGGCGGCCGGCGATCTGCTTCAGTGCATCCACGCCGTCGACCGCCGCCAATACTTCGTATCCCGCGCCTTGCAGGGTGAACGCGACCATCTGCCGCATGGTGGCGGAATCATCGACCGCGAGAATGGTCTTCATGGCTCTTTTCCTTCGTCTTCGCCTCCCTGCTCCTGTTTCAGCGCGGCGCGAACGTACCGCCGCATGCCGCAACGGTCAAGGGACGCGAGAAATTCCTCCGAGGGCTGCTCGATGCGAAGCTCAGGACAACAGGCCTGCAATGCCGCCAGCACCTGGACGACGGTGATATCGATGGCGCCACTATGTTCCGCTTTGACGCTGACCGCTTTGGTCTGCGCCCCTGCCGCCAGCAGTTGCTGGTGCAAATCGGCCGCTTGTTCGACCGAATTGTTTCCCTCCAGTTCCAAGGTGACGCGCTCATCCGTGCCACCGATTTGAAAAGCCATCTCGCCTCCAGAGTCGTCGCCAGGAGCCGGACGCTCGATGCGCCGCCCATCCCGCTTAGAGTGCCTTTAATATTTCACCGGCGATCTGCCACGCGGGCGCGACCACGCGAGCTCCGCCGTTCTCGATCGCCTGCCGCGGCATGCCGAAGACCACGGAGCTTTCTTCGCTCTCCGCAATAGTGTGGCCGCCGGCCTTGGTGATCGCCACCATCTGTTCCGCACCATCGTTGCCGATGCCGGTCATCAATACGCCCACCGTATTCGGTCCGTATATCTGGAGGACGGACTTCATCATCACATCGACCGAGGGAACGAATAATGTCTGGGGTTGCGTGGGGGTGCGGATCACTACATCGCCGGTGCTCTTGCGATAGAGCGTGAGTTGGTGTTCGCCGGGCGCCACGTAACACACTCCCGGACGGACCTCGGCTCCGGCTTCGGCTTCCACCACTTCGATCTTGCAATTGTCGTTCAGCCTTTCGACGAAGGTGTGAATGAAGGACCCGGGCATGTGCTGGACCAGAAAAAGGGCGGCGTTGACCTCGGCGGGGATGAGCGGCAACACCTCCATCAACGTGACCGGCCCACCCGTGGAAATGCCGATAGCGACCGCTTTGTAACCGGACGCGGCAACCGAGGCTCTGGTCTTTGGAGTTGACGTCCACGCCAGCGGCGAGGGTCGCCTTTCGCGACGTGAGACCAACCGCTTGAGCGTGCCACTCACCGCCGCCATCTTCAGCTTCGACCGTATTTCATCGGCCAGCAGAATCAAGTTGCTGGAGACCGTTCCGTCCGGCTTGCCCACAAAATCGAAAGCGCCAAGTTCCAAGCACTCGAAGGTGGTTACCGCTCCCTTTTGCGTCAGCGAACTCACCATCACGACCGGGCAAATGCGTTCGCTCATGATCAACTGCAGTACGCCGACGCCATCCAACCTGGGCATGTTGATATCCAGGCTGACGACATCGGGGCGCAGTTCCCGCGCTTTGGCGATCGCGTCTTCGCCATCGCGGGCCACGCCCGCCACTTCGAACTCCGGATCGGCTTCGACGATCTGGCGCAACTTTTGCCGCATCAAAGCGGAATCGTCGGCGATCAAAACCCGGATTTTTTCAGATCGACCCATATGTGTGTGCCCCGACCCCCAGATTCAGGACGATACGTTCATCACCATCTTCAGCGTTTCCAGCATTACTTCCGGCGAGCAGGGCTTGACGATATAAAGGTTGGCGCCCGCTTCGAATCCCTTCTTCTTGTGCGTGGGTTGGCCGTCGGTGGAGATAATGACGATCGGAATCTGCTGGTACTGCTTTTCCGCCCGCACCCGCCGGATGAATTCATAGCCGTCCATGCGCTGCATGTTGAGGTCGGTAAGCACCAGGTCGCAGCGGTTGGTGAACAGCTTCTCCAAGGCCTCCACGCCGTCGCCGGCGGTGATGACCTGAAAGCTGGCGTCCCGCAGGATGGCAGAGTGATAGTTCCTGACAAATTCCGAATCGTCCACGATCAATACGCTTCTCGTCATAGTTCCTCGATCGGGTCCTCAGTCGGGCTTCATGTACACGAGGTGCTCGCCCATTCGCCGTAAACGAAAGGCGCTCGAAATTCGTCCTACCGACTCCGAGTGCCCGAGGAAAAGGAAGCCACCAGGATTGAGGGCATTGTAAAAATGGTCTACCGCCGCTTTGCGCGACGCGTCGTCGAAGTAGATCAGCACGTTGCGGCAGAAGATGAAGTCGAAAGCGCGCATCTTGCGCATCTGCAGGCGGTCGTGCAGGTTGAGGCTCTGGATGGTTACGAGCGACCGGGTACGCGGCTTCACGCGCCAATCCGCGCCTTGAGGCGTGAAATGCCGGCCGAGGTAGTCCGCCGGAACGTTCTTCATGGAGCGCTCGCCATACACGCCGGCGACCGCCATCGCCAGTCTCAGCTCGTCAATGTCGGTAGCCACAATCTGCATGTCCCAATCGTCGATGGCGGGAAAAATCTCTTGCACTATGATGGCCAAGGTGTAGGTTTCCTCGCCCGACGAACAGCCCGCCGACCAGATGCGCAGATTGCGAGTCCCTTGCGCTTCCTTGCGCGCGACGACCTCAGGCAGGCAAGCGTTGCCGAATGCCTCCAACTGCTCGTACTCGCGAAACATGTAGGTTTCATTTGTCGTGATCAGGTTGGCCAGGGCCTGCATCTCTGACCCGGAACTGTCGCCGTAGGCCAGCCGCATGAGATAGTCGGAAGGATCTTCCAGTTGCAGGCTCTCCATGCGCACCGCCACTCGTTTGCCCAGGAAGTGGATTTTCTTATCGTCGAATGAAAGTCCCAACCGATCGTAGATGAGCCGGCACAACCTGCCGTATTGCTCGAGCGAGAGTTGCGCTGCGCTCATAGGCGGTTCGCCTGCAATGCGTCTTCGAGCGCTTGCTTGACCTCGGGCTCAGCTTCCAACCGCAGACGGGAGCGCATCGCGCACACGGCATCCTCGAACCGGTTCCTGCTCCTGCTTAGGGCTTCAATGGCTCCCAGGCGATCGACTTTGACGGGAGATTCGAGATAAGCAATGAGCGTTTCATAGACCGGCTCGAAATGCCCGAAGTGGCCGAGCAGCATCAGCAGCTGATAGCGTTCGGCATCCGCTGTGGTTTCAGGCAGTGCGGCCAGCATTTCGCGCCACCACGCGTCCGGAACATCGGCTGCGCCGTCGCGGGCGACGAGATTGCGTAACGCATCCAGGACAGCTGGCCGCAGGCTGGGCTCACAGTTGGCCAGCAGGCTTTGCAGTTCCAAGAGGTCGCCATTTTTCCCGTTGCTGCCAACAAGTTTCAACGCTGGTCGAAGATAAAGGGACGGCGTGGTCTCGAGAGTTGGAAACTTCTCGCGAATCCGCCGGTAACATTCGGCATCGCCGATTCTGCCGAGCGCCTCCATGGCGGCCAACACCAGCATGGCGTGTCCACCGCAGAGCGCGTGCCGCAGCACGGCTTGGCGCAGCGCCGGGGTATGGCAATGACGAACGTTTTCGAGCGCGGTGATGACTACGTTCCAATCGTTATCCGCGAGCGCGATCTCCAGCAGTTCTTCAATTTCCGGCGCCTCGATCCGGCTCAGTACATCCACCGCGAACTTGCGCAGATCGCGATCGTCGACCGAGAGCAGGCGGCGCAACTCCGGCAACGCCGCGCCGCCGCGAGATTGCAGCAGCTCCAGTGCCTGGTTGCGGAGGCCGGAGTCGTCGCTGGACAGGAGCTCCGCGGCCCGTGGGATCACGGCATGGTCGGAAATCCGTGCCAACGCCCGGAAAATGGCCTCCCGGACGGCTTGCGACCGTTCCTCGACGACCCGCTCGAAGAGCGGGCCCACCCCTTCGCCCTGTCCAGCCAGTCCGATATCCTCGGCGGCGTAAATGCGCTCGCATTCGTCGGGATTGGATAACATCCGAATCGATTCTTGCAGGTCCATCGTGGTTCTCGGTTCCTAATACCGTGATCGGGTGATGAGTCATACGGTGGAGCGACGGCGTCTCGCGAGCCTGCCCTGAGCGAAGTCGAAGGGTCCAGCCGGGTGCGGATGCCCGGCTCTCCACCAGCCAGCTCGCGTAACCAAGTTCGCATAACAACGATAACCGTCACTCGCTCGGGGGCGCCTTACGACGCACTCGCACCCAAAGCGCGCTCTTTCTGGGGAAGCACTTCCTCGACGTTGAGCAGAAAGATGATCCGCTTCCCGTTATCCACCTTGCCGATTCCGGAAACGAATTGCCGCTCAACACCCGACTGGACGGTCTCGGGAGGTTCGGCAATGTCGGTCCGGGACAAACTGAGCACTTCGCGGACGGAATCCACGACCAGTCCGGTTTTGACGCCGTTCAGGTCTACAATGATGATGCGGGTGTGGTCGTCGGCGGAGCGCAGGTCAAGATCGAAACGCTTGCGCGTGTCCACCACCGGAACCACCTCGCCGCGCAGGTTGGTTACGCCCTCGACGTAGTCGGCCGCCTTCGGGACCTTGGTGATTTTCGACAGCCGGTCGATTTCCTGGATCTGCGCGATGGGGATGCCGTACTCTTCATCCCCCAGGGTAAAGGTGACCAACTGAACCTCATCGCTCGCCGCCACGTTGCCCTCTCTCTCGGCCTCCGGATGGCCGCCGTCTACCTGTGGCGACTGCTCGCCGGCGGAATTCGTCAAGCGCTCCAGGTTCTCCCGTTTCAGGATTTGCGTGGGATCGAGCAACAGCAATAGCCGCTTGCCCTCGTCCAAGCGGGCGATGCCCGAAAGATCGCGCCCATCGCCCGCGACCGTGGCGGGAGGCGGGTCGACGAATTTCCGCGACACCTGGAGAACCTCGTTGACATGATCGACGACCAGACCGAGCAGCATCCCGCCCGCATCGACCACCACAATGCGCTGGTCGTCCTGGATGTTGGCGGCGATCTGTTGTTCGAACCCGGCCAGCGTGGTGGTGAATTCTGTACCCACCTCGCTCATGTCCTCAAGGCAGGCTCCCATCCCGGCGGCGTCGCCGCAGGATTCGCATTGCCGGCCTTGCTTGGCGGACCGCGCCAGTCTCTCGTCGAGCGTTCGCAGCAGGGCAATGCCATCCATCAAGAACTGGCTCGAACTGCTGAATTCGGCGACCCAAGTGCGGAACGTCTCGGATGCGGCGAGGGTCCACTCGTGTTTCGCGTCCGCCGCCCGCGAGCGGAGAGCGGTGAGCCAATTCTCGAAGGCGTGGCGAACCACCCCGGACTTGGCAATGTGCTCGTCGGCCATGGACGGCAGGTGCAGTTGCCGCCGCAGGTCGATGATGGGGAGCAGTTGTCCCCGGACCGTCAGCACCCCCAGCACGGAGTCGGGTGCGTTCGGTACTTTGGTCGGAGTTTCGACGCGCAGGATCTCGCGTACCCGCTCCATGGGGAATGCGAACTCCTCCTTGGCAACCTGAAACGAAACCAGTTGCTGCAGGTCGTCCGCGGCGGCATGGTCGGCGCTCGCCGAGGCTTTTTCTTTCTGCTGAGCGCCGGTTGCGCCGGTTGTGGAAGACGCTGCCGCCGTTTTGGCGCCGTCCATTTTCAGGTCGCAGACCTTGGAGGCGTCCAGCGCCATGATGATGCGCGCGCCGGAATCGAGTTTGACCACCCCATTGAGGTATTCGGTGCTGGCGCCGCGGATGGCCGCCGGCGGCGCCTCCATGTCGGCTCGCGACACGCTGGTCACCTGCTTGACGCAATCGACGCGCAGGCCCATCTTCACTCCTCCGACGTCACTGACCAGGACGCGCGTGCGGTCATTGTCTTCGGCATGCTCCATGCCGAAGCGAGGGCGGATGTCAATGATGGGCAACACGACTCCGCGCAGGTTGGCGATGCCTTGCACGTAATCCGGCGTGCGCGGCACCTTGGAAAGTTTGGGCGGCCGGATGATTTCCTGCACCGACATGATGTCAAAGCCGAATTCTTCGTCTTTGAGCATGAAGGTGACCAGTTGGGTTTCATCCTTGGCGCCGGTGTTGGCGCCGGTGTTAGCGCCGGTGTTAGCGCCAGTGACAGCGCCAGAAGCGATATGGTCCGAGCTTGACATGGGTCCGTCTTCTCCTCTTTACGCGTCCTGTTTACGCGTCCTGTGTGCGGCGTGTGTGTGCGAGCCAATCAGAACGCGTTATCCGTTCTGCAGTTGGTCGGCCTGCGATGCAATCTCCTCGACCGCCTGGGCGATTTCCTGCGCCGCAGTCAGCCCCTGTTCGGCAGCGGTCGCGGCTTCGGTTGCCGCCTTGGTCATTTCTTCCGCCGAATCGTTGATCAGCTTGCTGGCCTTCACCGCCTGCTGCAGGGCCGCCATGGACTCCTCGGCCCCCTTGGCGATCTCCTTCATGCCCGCCAGTACCACGCCCGCATCGGTCGCCATCTTCTCCAGGTTCCCGCTGCTGACCTTGGCGCGTTCGGCCTCGGATTTGGCAATAGTGCCGGCCTGCTGAATATCGCCAGCCACTTTGACGATCTGACCCTGAATGCCCTTCACCAGTTCCTTGATTTTGTCGGCGTTGTCGCTGCTCTCGTTGGCCAGCGAGCGGATGTCTCCCGCCACTACCGAGAAGCCCCTTCCATATTCGCCGGCGCGGGCCGCTTCCACGTTGCCATTGACCGCTAACATGCGGGTCTGCACCGTGACCATGATGATGGCATCCACGATCTTGTCGATGCGCCGCGTACGGCCTTCCAGTTCCAGTACATTTTTCGCCGAAGCGATCGAGGCTTCCGCGGCCATGCCGATGCTTTCGATCATCTTGTCGACCGCGGTCCGATTCTCGGCCAGCATCTTTTGCAGAGCGGCGCCGCGCTCGGCGCCCTGGGTGGCGCCCTCGCTCATCTGTTTGCCATTACGATCCAGTTGCTGGCTGGCGGTCATCGAAGCCTCGCAGGCCTTGGCCGTCACGTCCGCCGCCTTCGAGATCTGCTGAATGGCCGTCGAGATCTGATTCGACGAGGCCTTGACCTCTTCCGCATTGGCCGACAGTTCTTCCGCGGCCGCCGCCAGTTCTTCCGCCGATTTCTGCGCGTTGGTGGAAGTCTTCAAGGTCTCGGCCATCTCCGACAGGCTGTTCGAGGCTTGCGCCATTTCGGTGTAGGCCTTGTTCTGCTCTTCGACCGCCCGCTGCGACTCCGTGCAAGCCGACGAAGCTTCTTCGGAGGCGCTCCCAATCTGTTCCGCTCCTTTCAGGTATTCCTTGGCGCCGCTGAGCGCCTGCGTGGCGTTTTGGGCGATGACCTGCGCCCCGTCCTGCAGCAGGATGAAGTCTTCGCCAACCTTCTTCAGCGTGGCCGTGACCGCTTTGGCTTTTTCGACTTCGTCGCGTGCCTTCTTGCCGGCGCTTTCCGTGTCCGCGGCCACGACTTTGACCTGGGTCTGGATCTCGTTCACTACTTCCTGAATACCGCGGGCGCTCTTCTCGCTCATCTCGGCGAGATTGCGGACTTCGTCGGCGACCACGGCAAAACCCTTGCCGTGCTCTCCGGCCCGCGCGGCTTCGATGGCGGCATTCAGAGCCAGAAGGTTGGTCTGATCCGCGATGCGCACCACCGCATGCACGATCTTGCCGATCTCCTCCGACTGCTTCTCCAACTCCACGATCATCTTGGCCGATTCCAGGTTGGCGGCGCCCGCATCATTGACGCCTTTCGTCAGGTTTTCAATGTCCCTGGTGGTGGCGCCGGAAAGCTCGCTCAGAGCGTTGATCTTTTGCAGGGAGACTTCCGCCTTCTTGTTGGCGCCGTCGGACGCCTTTTCGATCTGGTTGATGGCGGCGCGCGATTCCTCGGCCGCAGCGGACGCCTGCTGGGTCTGGGTGGCAATGCTCTGCATCGTCTTTTCGAGTTCCTGAACGGCACTGGTCGCTTCCGTTATGGCACTCCCCACCTCCTCCGTCGCAGTCGACAGCTTCTCAGAAACGGCCTGCACCCGGGCCAGAGTGCGAGCGCGAGCCTTATCGTCGGCCATTTTTTTCGTCGCCAACGTACTCTTGGCGCCAGCGTGCGCCGCCCCGTGGGCGCCGGCGGAGGGTTGCTGGGAAGCAAGCCGGTTAAAAGAAGGCTGACCCACAGGTGGAACCGTTGAGTCGGTGGAAGTCTCAAGTCCATTTGGCTTATTCATATTCGAAACTCCTAAATTTTTCCTTTGTCGATGAGTTAGAAACCGCTTACTTTTCTTCTTGATCCCATGTGTTGTTGACTAGATCGGCTGTAGACCGTTGGACTGTAATATGAGCGTTCGACAGTTCGTTCGTATGCTCCCGGCCAGTCGAAAAATGAACTTCAGATTGTGGCCAGACTCGTCGAAGACCACATCTTTTTTTTCTAATGTTCTCTTCGGGTGGCTGCATGTGCGTCTCCGTCCTTACAGAACGGATACCTTTGGGTGATTACTTTCGCTAACGGGTGTAGGCCAGACTACGACGGTTGCCAGCAGGTGCCACGGGCGGGCGAGATGCGGACAAGCAGCACGCTTGGCCGCGCTTGGTCTGCGATAAGAACCGCATGCGCTAACAAGCGCTTGTGCGGATCCGTGCGTAGGGTGCCCCTGACGTGACCGGCGATTTTTGTAGCAAGTGGAATAAGGGAGAATCCACTTGGAGGAAGAGCTGGCCATGCCGATCAAGAAATGGCCGCTGCTTCCCATCCGCTTTCGAGATGTACCGCCGCTTCACCGACGAAGGGCGATATCGGCCTGCTCGCAACGCCGCTTCGATCTCCGCTAGAAACTCTCTCACGCCTCGTTGTTCGATCGCGTGGATTGTTTCCTCGTCGACTCCTGCTGCGCCGCCGTTGCTGCGCACTCGCCTCCATGCTTCCCACATAATGAATGAGGAGTCATGAAAGACTACAAAGCGGTCTTTGATGGAGTCGAGTCAACACTTTTCAAGAGGACTTCCTACGCTCCGGACGCCGCATTCGCTCTGGACGACTGCGAGGATAACCGCCCTCAAAGAGGGCATCTCTGTGCAAGAGCTCGTCACCAAAGCCATCCGTGAGTACGTGAAAGGCGGTCGGTCATGAGCAGACGAAGGGGAGCAGGCACGATCTATAGACAGCCGGGATGCTCCACCTGGACGATTCAGTTCTACAAGAACGGGAAGCGTATCCGGGAGGCAACGGGTGAGGCTGACTACGCCGCGGCCCGGCAGACGTTGAATCAGAGATTGGGCGCAATCGCTAAAGGTGAGTTTATCGAACGCGATCGCAAACCAGTGCTTGTCTCAGAGCTCTATGAAGCGCTGGAGCGACACTACCGTGTCAACGCACGCAAGTCGGCTGACGCGCTCGCCCGACGATGGAAACATCTGAAAGGCTACTTCGGCGACACGGTTGCCCAAAACGTCACGACGGAGCTGTTGGAGGAGTACGTCGATTCACGGATCCGCGAAGGCGCGGCCAATGCGACCGTGAACCGTGAACTGGCGTGCTTGAAAACGGCCTTCCGCATCGGCTACGGCAAGCGCCGGCTGCTGCGGTTGCCGCTCTTCCCTCACCTCAAGGAAGACAACGCACGAACCGGTTTCGTCGAAGATGCCGACTACGCACGGCTCACCGCGAAAGCCGGTGAACTCTGGTTGCGCCTCTTCCTGGAGTTGGCTTACACCTACGGCTGGCGCAAGGCGGAATTGCTCGGGCTGCGCGTCCGCCAGTGCGATCTGATCGCGACGAGCATTCGCCTCGAAGCCGCGCAAAGCAAGAATGGCCAGGCCCGCGAAGCGGTCATGACCGGAGCCGTCTGCGAACTGGTAAAGCAGGCCGTCGCCGGCAAAGGCCCGGATGATTTCCTGCTCACCCGCGAAGGCAACAAGCCTGTGCGCGATTTCCGCAAAGCCTGGCAGAATCTGGCAATCAGTGCCGGGCTGGGAAAGATGATCTGCCGCGACTGCGGGAAGACCGTCATCACAGCAAAGTGCGAGTGTGGCAGCCGTGGCCTTCGTTACGTCGGCAAGATCGTCCACGATTTTCGGAAAAGCGCTGCGCGTGCTTTGCGCCCTGCTGGCGTGGCCGAGTCTGTCATCATGTCGATCGGAGGCTGGAAGACGGCTGCCATGTTCCGCCGATACGCGATTGTCTCCCAGTCCGATCAGAAGGTTGCGGTCGAGAAACTTGAGCAGCAACGTCGCGAAAGTTCTTGGCAGGCCACTTTCGAAAACAGCCAAGATTTCAGCCATGATTCGGCCTTTAGCACCGAGGCGGAAGCCGAAGCCATGAAGACGAGGCTGAACTGAAATGGCAGCAACGGCTGGAGTTTAGATGGTGCCCGGAGACGGAATCGAACCGTCACGTCCTGTTAGGGACCCGGGATTTTAAGTCCCGTGCGTCTGCCAGTTTCGCCATCCGGGCTGGCAGGTAAGCTATTGAAAACAGTGTATCAGTTCACCACGCGTACCTGAGCAGGTAACGCGATCGTGACCGAGTTGAGTC
>JBEKFN010000059.1:0-15113 GCA_050013295.1 Terriglobales bacterium | reverse complement strand
AGCTTGTCGCCGGTTACATCGCCGACGTGTCCGAACGTCGCCGAAGGCCGGATCAGCGATAGCGCCGCCAGTTCGCCCGCCGTGTCGGCATCATCCGGATGCGACGAAAGGCGGTCGTACACGACTGCGGGAGACTTCGCCACCATGCCCGTCACTCCCATCGGATACGCCAGCACGCTCACCGGTTCGCCCACATGCAGCACCGCCTGCGACAGAGTCAACGGGCGCAGCGTCTTGGTGAAGGCTGTGTCTTCGAGGCGCAGCACGGCGAGATCGCCATGCGCGGCCACTACTGCCGTCTCCAGTTTTACCGGAAGCGGCGAGCCCGGGAAATATGCCACCAGCTTTTCCAGCACTGGTGTTCCGCCCCGCCGCAATGCCACAGCGACCTCCCGGTCGCCGTACCAGGGCTCGGCTACATGACGATTAGTGGCCACGAGACCTGGAGCCACTACAAACCCCGTTCCAGCCACGCGAGCACGAAAACTTTGCGGCCGGCCGGACACATGATAGATCCCGTAGATATAAGCCACCGACTCCCGCGCATCGTCCACTGCGGCCGCCGAAAACGATTGCTGTTTTTCCATATCGGCGACTTCGCGCGAGAGCTGGTGCACCTGCTGCTCCAACCCGGTAGTCTCCGGGGGAACGTGGTAGTACGCCATGGCTAAGGCGCCTACCAGCGCCAGCACGCCCAGCAGACCCTGCACAAACCGCTGCCAGGTTTCGACCACTTCGCTTTCCCCGCTATCGGAATTGAACATGCGCCGTCCGGCCCGGCAAGGAGGGAGATGCCCGGGTAACAACCACTATCCTGACGTATTTGGGCGAAGGCGCGTAGGGTACAGAAGTCGGATGGCAAGGGACCGAAGGTAACTGAGGAGCATTCCGCCCCTGCTTATGTACCCAGACTGGCGGTTGCCTGTGGACACAGCGGCGATTAAGAGATCGGTGTCAAACCCGGTCCAGCGCGTGCAAAGTCCTTTGGTTCTCGACATTGCCGGTATTCAGCGTAGTCGTAGGTTCAAACAGCAAGATCCAACATTCTTCCTCCGCCACCGGACGGTGCTCCAGTCCGCGCGGCACCACGATAAACTCGCCCTCTTCGATCCATTCATGACGTTCGCGAAACTCCATGCGGAATCGTCCCTTCACCACCAGGAACATCTCGTCCTCATTCTCGTGATGGTGAAATACGAACTCGCCTTTGAGCTTGTCCAGCTTTACATATTGGCCATTAAGTTCGGCGGCGATGTAGGGCTTCCAGTATTCGGTGATTTTGGCAAACTTCTCGGCGATGTTGACTTTTGACATGGAATCCTCGCGAGGGCGCTTGCGGCCATCGCTACGAGAGATGAAGATCCACACCTCAAGGTCGCATAAAAACAATCCAAAGTCCTGGAGATGACTCTTCATTGTTTGCGTCGTTGTTTGCGAGTCACGTGTGCCATGATCGCGGCATGAATGCCGATGGCCACCGCAGCGCCGGTAAGATGAAGAGAAATCGTGCCGCCGCCAGCCTGCTGAATCGCGCTCAGACCGTAGCCTCTAGCGGAAGAAACAATCCGATGGCGGTTCCCAATCCGGGGTTGTAGCGGCGGAAAATGGCGGCATGCACGATGTGAGCAATGGCATTCACAACAATCAGGTAGACAGCAATCAACCCCAAACCAACATTCACCATCGTCGCCAGCGATACCGAAAGCCCGATCAACCCCCACACTCCGGGAACGTTGATCACGAATACCGCGAGGGGAGACAGGCCTTCTCTACCCTTTCCGATTGCCTGGTTAACAAAGATTCTGAAGCGATCGTTGTCGTGTTCCTCATATTGGTGGAGCATGTAGATCGGCAAACAGAGGAACGTTGCGAGAAGCGACGGCGCCCAGGAATGCGCGATGACTGGCGTAAGCAGCAAGAGGAGTCCGGCCAGAAATCCACCATAGACCCAGTTGTCGATCAATCGCTTGAGCATTGTTTTCTTTGGATTGAATATAAGGCAGGCGCCGTCGTGCCGATAGACGGAGCATCGATTCCGCGATTAAAAGCAAAACAGCCGCCAGCTTGCGCTGACGGCTGATGGCTGAATGCTGACGGCTAAATGCTGATGGCCGATAGCTGACGGCTGTCTAGAATCCCGTCACTCCCGCGCTCGGATGTCCACCCCGCAGCATCATCCGCACGCCGCGCTCGCTATTCACGCGGGTGGTCGTGGTCCAATCTACTTCATCGGTGCTGATGACGCCGCTGCCGCCACTGGCGAGTTCGTAGCTGATACGGCCGTCCTGATAGGTGTAATTGCCCACCTCCAGGAGCATACCCGTCTTCAGAACAAACACTGGCACTCCCGGCGCAGTCCCGTCGAAGCGTGCATCCTTGACAACGTAGCTGGCGTAGACGACCTGCGGAATCTCCTCAGCCGTCGGCGGTTCGCTGGCTGCAGCTCTGACCTGGCGCACCGCGAGCTGAGGCACGACATTGCTATTCGCTGGCGCATAGGCCGAACCGCGGTAATACGAGTCGTTTTCCATCCGCGGACGCCCAAAGAAATGCCAGTCCGGTCCGTTGGTGGCCGAGACCTGCGGGATCTGCACATCATCCATCAGGCGCAGCGTGAGCATGCTCTCGCCCTTCAGCGTGGGGCGCGGCCCGCGCGCGGGCAGCATGATTATCTTCCACGGCCAGAGAGGCGGAATCATCCATTCGACAATGTCGCGCTTGGCGTGCCCTTTGCCCCGGATGTCGCCGTCTTTATCGACCTTGTAGCCGCGGGTTGCGATCACCTTGGCGTCCAAAGGCATATCGCCGGCGGGCAATCCGATGCGATCGAACATCAGCTTCATATACCCTTTGCCCCAGAAATGTCCTGGGTCCTTGGCCGCTTCCAGATGCCCGACAAGGTAGGCGCCGCGCGGAAACGTCTGCTGCCCGAATTCCGTCACCGAGTGCAGATGACAGAGCACGGGATCGCCGACCGCGACGGTCGAAGAAGAAAGATTCGGTTCATTCAAGGTGCACTTCAGAAGGGTACCGGCGGGCAGGACGGTCTCCCGCGCACTGGCACTCAGGGTCAGGCTTAGAACGGTTAAAGCTAGAAGGGACACTGCTAGAACGGCAAACGAGCTGGACTTCATAACGCACCTCGGTCTCACGCCCCTGGATTTTTACTACGTGTTCCCAAGCTACCGCGTTGAGCCAGCCCCGATTAATGAACTTATACACAAATTGACACTTGCGGTCAATCGACCGATTGGGATCAAAGTGTGTCTTTTCTGCAACTGGCGGCTGACCGCCTGCCCAGCATCGCCATTCACGCCAATTGGGGACCCGTTCACTCCGAGGTAGTAGCCAGTTTGACCTTGGCGCCCAGAGTGGTCAAAATTCGCCGGCGCAATCATCCCACCTAAGCCCCAGGCTCGTGTATTTGCCTGTGACTCGGTGAGGGCTGCTGGATCTCGCCTTCAGTCGCGGGATCTCCGGGAACGGTATCCAGTCGGAAAATATTTGCACAAGAAGCGGGTTGGCAAATCGCGCCGCCGCAAATTCTTGTTGTTCCACTTCCGTCCCGAGACGGCTGCAAACCCTTGCACACCGCGGTTGGGCCTCAAATAAAAATGCGTTGGGCCTCCAATAAAATATTGACTACAGCCCCGTAATTGCTTAACATCTTCAGGATTCCGTCCATCCCCGGGACAGGAATTGCGTGGGGTACCGTCTCAGGTTTCTGATTTCCAGTTTCTGATTTCAAGCTTTTTGTTTCGAGCAAGCGGAAAATTCCCCAGGCAGGGAAATGGATGAGTGCAGATCTTCTCACCTTGACGAGAAAATAAAGAGAGAGTTTCCCATGAAAGGGTTTCTTATGCCAGCTACTGCTCTGACGACCTTGAAGAAGAACATAGCCTTTACGCTCCTCTGCTGCACCGTGCTCATGATGTTTGTTGCGGGGAGCACAGCCGCATCGGCGCAAAACTGTCCCACTTCTCCCAACTATTCGCCGGATTTCACGGGTGCATCGAGCCCAGCTTGCCTGACGCTGAACAACAACGGCGACACAGGGTACCCAGGTTTCTACGGGGTAGTCAACGCTCCAACGCCTCCACCGACGGTGACGACGGTGCTGCGGCTTACCCCAAATGCGACCGGTACGGCGGGGTCTGCCTGGTACAAAACTCAGCAGCCGGTTACCGGCGCTTTTTCCACCACGTTCACGTTTGAGCTGACCGGAAGCAATACGGGGTACGGCCCCGCCGACGGCATCGCCTTCGTGATTCAAAACTCGCCAGCGGGCACGGGTGCCTTGGGCCCTGACGGCTGCGGGATCGGATTCGGTGACAGTTCCACTGGTTGCGCGCCTTCTACTGGTGGTATCCCGCAGAGTCTGGCGGTAGAGTTCGACACCTTCCAGAACGCCGATGACCCGAACAACAACCATGTTGCGATTCAAAGCTGCTTGACTGGCCCGAACAGCATAGACGTAATCGGGGGCCCTTGTAAGATTGCGGATAAGCCCAACCTTAGTTCTCTGCCGGTCCCGGTGACCCTGGCGGACGGAAACGTCCATACGGTGGAGATTACCTACTCCGGCTCGGGCACCAAGTTGCTGGATGTGATCCTGGATGGCAATGATTTGTTTCCCGGCGGCGTGTCTTTCGACATGACCAAGATCAGTTTGAACAGTGGCAATGCTTGGGTAGGGTTCACGGCGGCAACGGGCGGTGGGGACGACAACCAGGACATCCTGAGCTGGACATTCACGCCGGGAGCTCAGACCATTGTGGTTTCGCAAGGCACGCCAGCCGTCGCTTCCTTCTCAAACGCCTCAAATCAGCCAAACGTCTACGACTATACGGCTCAGCTGACGGCCCTGTACACCGGGAATCCAGCAGTGACGATCCAGCCGACGCTGATGACTCCAGCAGCTTGCAACGCCCTGGTGCAGAAGAACTTCTGGCCTGCCCGTTGCTTTGTCTACGAGAACGCGGAAAATTCCGGTTTGGATGCCGCCGTGTTGTTCTCGGTTACGTGCTCGAACGGACCGTGCGGCTCGAGCGAGAACCCGTTCGACGCGTTATTGGGCACCGACTTCGAGTTCTTGGCATCCGAAAACCCGTTCTTCGTCTACCCAGGGATTGCCGGCTTTTTAAACCCATTCCCTGGTTGGCTCAAGGGCTCTGGGCCTTATGTTGACCCGTGCACGCCGCCTCTGAGCGGTCCCCTGTTCCAGAGCAACCAGGTCAGCAGCTTTATTATAGATGGGGGTCACACCGTCGGTAGTAGCGGCGGCGGAGCTTCCTGCTGGGTAGCAACGTACGACACGCCGGGCGAGAACCCGCCGGGGATCAAGATCACTTCTCCGGCCCCGTTCGCGACGTACACTAAGGGATCGGTGGTCCCAGCGACTTATGCCTGCAACAATCCGAGTACATCACAGCCTACGTCCAACCCGACGGGTCCGTATCTGACGGCGGCAAGCTGCAAGCAGAATTCGGGCACTCCGGCCTCCTGCACGTTTACATCGCCCCCCGGCGGCGGGCTGTCCTGCACCGGCGGCACAGTCGATACATCTAGTAAAGGGCTGCACGCGTTCGTGGTGACGGCAATCGACTCCGGCCAGAACCAGAACCTTCAAATAGTTCCGTACACCGTCAAGTAAGCAGGTGAGTAACTGACTTCGCAAGCTGCTACGCGCAGTCAATAACCAAGGGGTGCCGCGAAAGGTGGCACCCCTTTTTATTCCTTGGCGCTCTTGACTCTTAGCTTTTGGCTGCTTGTGTCCCGCGGGTGGACTCGTCGTAGATGGCCTTGAAGTCAGCGCGCTGTAGTAGCTTCTCTGCCCCGGGGTCTTTCTTCATCGCATCCAGCAGGCGGAGCGCCTCGCGATAATGATCCTGAGCATCGCGGCTGTTGCCGGAGTCTCGCTCAATTGTGGCCAACAGATAATGCGCCCGAGCACTCAGTGGCTGCATTCCGAGCTTGTCCGAGAGCAGCAAGGCGCGCTCGAGTTCCTGCCGGGCATGTAAGGAGTCATGGCTTTGCATCATGGCTTCCGCCAAGAATGTGGAGCACTCGACCGAGATGTACTTCAACCCGAGGTCGTTCGCCTGCTGAACCAACTGCCGGAGGCTGGAAATGGCTTCCTGTGTGCGTTTTTCCTGAACTTGGACCTTGGCCAGGTTAGCTTTCGCAATCAGAACTGTGTCCGGTTCTTTGCTGCGCGTTGCGGCCTGGAGTGCTTCCGCATACGAAGCATGCGCAGATTTAAAATCTCCACGGTAGAAGTACGCATCGCCCTGGAATCCCAATGTTTCTGCCGCCATGCCGTCAGCCTTCAATTCGCGCGAGAGACTGAGCGCCTCCTCCAGATCACTCTTCGCCTCGTCGCCGCGTCCCGCGAGGATGAGCGCCTTTGCGGAACCATCCAGCACCTTGGCCATCCAGGAGGTCCTGTCCTTGATGTCGCGAAAAGTCTTGAGAGCTTCCTGCTTGGAGTTGATGGCTGCCCCGAACCGCCCCTGGTAATCAAACAGCGTGCCCAGGCTGTAAGACTCGATGGCCGCGCCACGCGGGTCGTCCATGCTGCGCCGCAAATCCAAGGCCCGCAGGTAATACGAAATAGCCTGATCGTACTGGCCCATTTCGGACGAAGTCTCGCCGAGATTGTGGACAGCCTCCACGATGTCCCGCGGCACTTTCGATTTTTCACGCAGTTGCAGCGCCTGCTGATAATAGGTAAGAGAATCCTCGTACTGGCCCTTTTCCGAATACGCGGTCCCGATGTTGTTCAGGCAGATGGCCTGCAAGCTTTCATTGCCGAGATCACGCTGCAATTGCAGTGCTTCTTTGAACATTTTCAGCGCCTGGTCATGGTCGCCATGGTCCTCGTAGAAACCGCCCAGGTCGATCAGAGTATCGCCTAGGCCGCGCCTGTCGCCGATTTCACGCCGAACCTGCAACGCCTCCTGGAAGTTGGCCAGAGCATCTTTGGGTTTGCCGAGCGACGCTTGGACCATGGCCATCTCGTCCAGGCTGAGCGCAAGGCCACGCTTCTGACCGATGCGCCGCCAGATAGCAAGCGCTTCCTGCTCGTTGCGCATGCTTTCCTCGGGCTTGCTCAACATTCCGTAAGCAACAGCCATAAAGTGCACACTGGCAGCTTTTTGCTCCTGGTTGTCCATTTGAATTGACAAGGTATACGCGCGGTTCAAGGGGTCGAGACTGCCTTGGGGGTCGCCGCTCCTAATGGCTATGCGCCCCATCTCGAGGGTTGCGGTGACATCCTTCGGATTCGCGCTTAAGACCTTCTGGTAGTATTCACGAGCTTTTGCGAGGTTTCCGGAATCCTTATAGAGGCCGGCCAACGCCCCTTGCACGTCAGAGTTCCCCGGCGAAGCCTTGGCCAGGTTCTCGTACGCCTTTATTGCTTCTGGATAGTTCTTTGTTGCCTGGGAACGAATAGCGGAAATCAGATACTTCTCCGACTCAGGGAGGTCCTGGCTCAGCTCCACGGCTTTCTTGGCAGACTGCTCCGCTTCGCTGTCATAGCCTAAACTGCTGTAGGCCTGTGCCAGCTTGGAAAATGCCAGCGCGAAGGTGGAGTCTTCCTTGGTCGCCGCTTCGAATTGCTTCTGCGCTTCCAGATTCTTCCCGTCCCGCTGCAACCCGATGCCCTGGTCGTAGTCGCGCAACGCAGCAATAGACTTTGAACTGGGTTGAAAAGAGCTGGCTTTCAACTCCTTAAGCACATCCTCTGGGAGCGCAAGTTTCTGACGTATGGACTCCGCCAGGCGATCGATTGCCCCTGGAATCTCCTTTTCACTGGGCACATCGATTTTCAGCGGAACGGTGCGGTCGTTCTTGATGTCCTGAAGTGTGGCATCAATGCGGATCTGGTCGCCAAACTTGGCGTACTGTCCCCAAACCACGCGATTGGCGTTGCTGAAATCCGCCACGCGGCGAATCGTCGCCGGGTCGAGCACAGTCGCGGAGGAAAGGCGCAGGTCGGTGAATACCTGGTGCAGACTGGTAGGGCTAACGGTGCGCAACTGCGCAGACTGCCCAACATCGGTGCTGAGCATGTCGGCGAGGCTGGGGCCGAGCCAATCCAAAGCCTGATCTCCGGACGCATTTCGGAAAGGCAATATCGCCAGCGACACTGCGGGCGGCCCAGGAGCAGGTCCTGTGCTGGGCGGTGACCGGAAAAGCCGGTCGCGAAGCATGTACCCACTGATCGCTAGGACCAGGGCGGTCACAATCCCAGCAATGCGTGGCCACGGAAGAGTCTGTCCCCATGGTTTGACGCTGGCGTCTAACTTGATTGTGCCGGCGGCTCGCTTGTCTTGCCACGTGTTCAGGTCCGCAAGAATGGCCGAGACATTCTGATATCTCTGGTCCAAATCGCGTTCCAGACATTTGCTCACGATCCCGCTCAACGCCCCGGGAATCTGAGCGTCCACATCCGATACCGGAATCGCACGTTCCTGGGTCCGTTTGATGAGGCTGGCTAGAGCGCTTTCGGCTGAGAAGGGTTGTTTGCCGGTCAGCATTTCGTACAGGATCAGACCGAGAGCGAAGATGTCGGAACGTTGATCGAGATCCTTGGCCAGAGCCTGCTCCGGCGACATGTACTCCATGGTGCCCACGAGCGCACCCGTTTGCGTCATCCCGTCGCCTTCCAGGGTGCGGGCCAATCCGAAATCCATCACCAGGATTCGGCCCGAGCCGTCCTGCATGATGTTTTGCGGTTTGAGGTCGCGGTGAATTACCCCGACGCCGTGGGCCGCATTCAGAGCGTGGCACACCTGCTGAATGACATCCACCGCTTCCTCTGGAGTAAATCTCTTCTTCTCGCGGATGAGGGCCCGTAGATCTTGGCCCTCGATAAACTCCATGGTGATGAACTTCACGCCCTCGGCTTCACCGAGATCGTAAATGCGGATCACGTTGCGGTGCGTGACCTGGTGAGCGAGCAGCAACTCTTGCTTGAAACGGGCCAGGATCGAGGGGTTCGAAGCCAGTTCAGGGCGAATCACTTTCAGTGCGACGAACCGATCGAGTTCGCGATCGGCGGCCTTGTAGACAGCACCCATACCGCCCTCGCCGAGCAGTTGGAGAATTTCATAACGCCCGCCCAACACGGCGCCGATCTGCAATACAGCTGCGCTGGCATAGGAATCGGAAATCCGGTTGGGCGTCGGCGTCGGGGTTCGGCGGAACGAAGATCCTGGCGCGATCGTAGCGTCGGCGTCCACCAGCGTGGCTTCAGGATCGATCGCTTTCGGGAAAGCATCGACGAGTGTGGCTTCGTCCTGCGGGAAAGGATTGGGAAGTTTGGAAATCCGGTTGGGCGTCGGCGTTGGAGTCGGGCGAAATGAAGTTCCCGGCATGATCGTAGCATCGGCGTCTACCAGCGTGGCTTCAGGATCGATCGCTTTCGGGAAAGCATCGACGAGGGTGGCTTCGTCCTGCGGAGGAACTGGGATATTGCTGCCCGAACTCTCACCGGCAAATGGAGTCCCGACGCCACGCTGTGGGCGCCTTTTAGCAGCAGACTTTTGGTCCGGCGGTGATTTGGAATCATCCATGCTGCGGTTTAGGAACGGCCCCGAGAGGGAACAAAAACCCCACCCAAATGAACCCGAACGCGCCCTTGTGGGCACCTCGTAGTGGAGAAAGTATATACGAAGCCGTGCCACGACCCAAAGCCGATTTATGAAAGCAGCTCTAGTTACTTTAACCCCTCGACCAGGTAAAGGTCGGCCAGCATGCGGTGGTATCCATAGACACAATTCTTGGCGTCGGGGGTCAACAGGATGGGGCCAATGTTCTCGACCCCTGCGGGATCGGAGGGCATGAGCTGCTTCCAGGGAGTGCGTTTCCCGGTTTGCAGATCGAGGCGATCGACCTTGGCCGGCAGCTCACCCGGCTGGTAGAGGTATAAGGAGCGGCCGTCGGAGCTAAAGGTGATGGGTTGCTCGCCGGGAATGAGTCCGTTAATCATGCGTGGCTCACCACCTCCGACTGGATAGAGATACCCCTTTTGATCGGGACCGATTCCGGCCACCCACTGAGCGTCGGGAGAGATGACAAACCTTGTGCCATTCACCCCCTCGGGCGTGATCGCCTGGCTCTTACCCGAAGCTAGCTCATAGACGTATAGCCGTACTCCTTTGCCTGGTTCGTTCCCCGAGAAGAGGACGCGCTTCCCGTCGGGAAACCAATGCGCGAACCCGCGGTTGACATTGTCATTGGTCAGCTCTTTGGGCTCCCCAGCACCAGTGGTCAACAGCTTTAATTGTGTGGGGGAATCTTGCGTCACCGCGACCACCGATTTTCCGTCAGGCGACAAAGCCCTCGCCCCTCCTTCTCCCAGCAGGACGGCTGGAGAGCCGTCGGTTTTCCGAATGTACACAGCGTAGGACAACCCGCCGGATTTGGAGTAGGACAGCGCTCCTCCCCCGCCCTCCTCATCAAACAAAAGGGTCTTGCCATCCGCCGAAAGGTCGGCCGGATAGGAGTAGTCGAGCCAGGAGAGCTCACGCTCCTTAAGGTCACTGCCGCTCACACCTATCAATTCGCGCCGCCAACTGGCGCGCATCAGGAGCACCCGCCCATCCTTGGCAATATCCAACAGCATCAGCGCGCCCGGCAAGCGCAAGACCATGCGCTCTTTGCCGTCAAGCGTCACGGCGTAAAGGGTCCGATCTGTACCGGTCTTGCTGGCGGTGAACCAGATCTCCTTGCTGTCTGGAGACCATGCCAATCCCTGTACGGTGAACCATTCGCCCGTGAGAACTTTCTTGTTCCCCTTGAGATCGACCATGGCCACCGAACCAGCGTCGTCGCCTTGGGTGGGATGGTCGAGAAAAGCGATCAAATCCCCCTTCGGGGAAACTCGGGGATGACCGACCCATCCCCCGGTTTCATAAAGTGGTTTCCCTATGGGGTATTCCAGGCGGTTCTTTCCACCGAAATCACGCACCACTGCCAGGCTGTTGCCATCCGGTCCCCAATCTGCCCACTGCACCTGCTCCAGCACATCGCGAGGAGCACCGCCGGCAAGCGGCGCTCTGGCCAGCGTGCCCATGTTCACCCAGGTGCCGATAGCCTTGCTGTCTAACAGAACGGCCAACTCAGCAGCGGAGGACACAGACATGAGCTGCGTGTGGCTGAGCCCCATGGAGCGCGATTCCGGTGCTTCTGGACGCGCGGTGAACACATCCGTTGGATTGCCTTGCCAGGCGGCGCTGTAGAGAATTGTCTGCCCATCCGGAGCAAACCGGGCAGACCGGATGCTGCCCCGGCGGAAGGTCAGCTGCCTATAGGACGGCGGCGGCAATGGCGGCTTCGAAAAGAGCAATTTGCCTGCAAACACGCCGGCAGCCACCGCGAGAAGCACAGCGAATGCGAAAAGCGGGAGAAACCGGGCGCTCGTGGGTCTCGTTTTGGCGGGCGGCGCTACGGCTGCGGCGGCGGTTGCTGGCTCCGCCCTGTCGACATGCACGGACGTGCTCGACGACCCAAGCTCGCGTTGCAGTCGTTTCAGGTTGGCGCGCATCTCGGCCGCCGACTGGTAACGAAGTTCGCGATCCTTCTCCAGTGCGTTGTTGATGATTTCTTCCAGCTTCACCGGGAGTTGAGGATTCAGCCGGATGGGCGGAGTCGGCACCCGGTTGAGAATAGCTTCCGTGACCACCGCCGAGGTCTCTCCACGAAACGGCGAAACCCCCGTGGCCATCTCGTAGAGCACGACACCGAAGGAGAACAGGTCAGTCCTTCGGTCCAGTTCCTTGCCCCTTAACTGTTCGGGAGACATGTAGGCGACCGTGCCCATCGCTGTTCCGGGGCGGGTCAGGTCAAGGCTGGCTACCTCCGCTATGGTTTGCGAATCGCCGGTGTCAGACTTGCCGGCTGCTGTGGTCTTCGCCAGCCCGAAATCCAGAATCTTGGCGTGCCCGCGCTCGGTCACAAAGATGTTCGCTGGCTTGATGTCGCGATGCACGATCCCCTTGGCGTGCGCGGCATCGAGCGCGTCCGCCACCTCTATGCCGAGACTCAATAGCTGTTCCAACTCCAGGGGACGCTTATCAATCATGTGCTTCAGCGTCTCGCCGCTCAGGCACTCCATCGCGATGAAGAGATTCCCTTCGTGCTGGCCGATCTCGTAGATCGTACAAATGTTGGGGTGATTGAGTGCAGAGGCGGCGCGGGCCTCCCTGCGGAAACGCTCGAGCGCTTGCGGATCCTGCAAGGCTTCGTCGGGCAAGAACTTCAGAGCTACGGAGCGCCCCAGACTAGTGTCCTCAGCCTTGTAGACGACGCCCATGCCTCCGCCGCCAAGCTTTTCAACGACGCGGTAGTGCGAGATGGTCTGCCCGATCACTGTTCGCGAATATTACGTGATTGAAAGGGGGCGAGTCAATGAATGCAGAGAGGTTGATGCCGTTTGAGTCGGTTTTGAAAGGGCACGGCTCGAGATCGTCGATGCCCCCAGCATTCGCACAGAACGCGAATGTGTAGGGTAATGAATAACCCAATCGCTTAGGAAATATGATAGGATGTCTTTGTGCCGGCGATTCTCAGGTTTGAAGGTTTCCGGGTCGCCATTTATCCGAACGATCACCGACCGCCGCACGTACACGTGATCGGGAAGGGGTACGAGGCGGTGTTCAATTTGAACTGTCCGGAAGGGCCGGTTGCGCTCCGCGAGAACTATGGATTTCCCAGGCGCGATGCCGGGCGAATCGAGCAAGGACTAGGCCGGAATTTGGCGCGGCTCTGCGAAGCATGGGAGGAAATTCATGGTAACGCGTGACGACTTTGAAATTGCGAACGCGCGAGGACGCGAGCTGCAAAAGGCGTTTCCTCGGGCTGTTTCAGCGCATTATGACCGTGCCGCTGACCGAGTTGTGGTTGAGCTCAACTCGAAGTTAGCCGTGAGCTTCCGTCCCCGCGACGCGCAGGGGCTGGAGCACGCGAAGCCTTCGGATCTCTCAAAAATTGAGCTAAGCCCGTCGGGTTTCGGCATTCATTTTCCAAAGCTTGACGCGGATTTTTATGTGCCTGCTCTGCTGGAAGGATTCTTGGGGTCGCGGAAATGGATGGCCGCACGAATGGGCGAGGCTGGCGGGAAGTCACGCAGCCGCGCGAAGAAGGCGGCGGCGCGGGTGAATGGGTTGAAAGGCGGCCGGCCGCGGCGAAAAGAACTTGCCGCCACGGGCGGCTAGCGACCGGGACTTGATGAATTAGACTCGACCCGATCTTAGCATTGCTATCCGCTATTTAGCGGCGCAATAGCAAAAGCCGCCAGCTTTCGCTGACGGCTGATGGCTGAATGCTGATGGCTGATTTTAGCTCTCGTACAGCAGCACGCCCTCGGCCTTCTCGGCGTCAACTGGACGGTAGTACAGCTTGTTGGACTCCAGGAAGACCTCGATGAACGCCGGCCTTGTGGTGATCGTGCCCTGGATCAGGGCCTCCGACAGCGGATCTTCGATGTACTTCTGCAAAGCGCGGCGCAGTGGGCGCGCTCCGTAGTTGCGGTCGGTCAGGGTCTGGTTCAGAATCCACTTCTTCGCCTCGTCGGCGACCGACACGGTGATCGAACGCTGGGCGAGGTTCTGGTTCAACTGGCTGACCATGAGTTCGAGAATCTGGATCAGGTCCGATTCGCTGAGCGCCATGAACAGGATGATTTCATCCACGCGGTTCAGGAATTCGGGATTGAAGGTGCGCTTGACTTCGCTCCTCACCAGGTCTTCGACCTTCTCGGAAACCATTTCGTCTTTCGACGATTGGAAGCCGAGGCCCTCACGCTTCATCAGGTGCCGGGCGCCGATGTTCGAGGTCATGATGATGATGGTGTTCTTGAAGTCGACGGTGTTGCCGAGGCCGTCGGTCAGTTGGCCATCTTCGAAGACCTGCAGCAGAATGTTGAAAACATCCGGGTGCGCCTTCTCGATTTCGTCGAGCAGAACGACAGAATATGGCGCACGCTTGACGCGTTCTGTCAGTTGTCCACCCTCTTCGTAGCCTACGTATCCCGGAGGCGAGCCGATCAGTTTCGAGACGGAGTGCTTCTCCATGAACTCCGACATATCGAAACGGACTAGCGCTTTGTCGCTGCCAAACATAAAGTGCGCCAAGGTGCGGGCGACTTCCGTTTTGCCTACGCCGGTTGGTCCGAGGAAGAGGAACGAACCGATGGGACGGTTCGGGCTTTTTAGCCCGGCGCGCGAGCGGCGGATGGCGCGAGCGAGAGCGCTGATGGCTTTATCCTGCGAGATGATGCGCTTGTGCAGTTCTTCTTCTATGCGCAGGAGCTTCTGAGTTTCTTCTTCTTTGATGGAAGTGATGGGAACGCCGGTCCAGCGCGATACCACGTCCTCGATGTCCTCCCGACCGACAACGCCGGTGGAGGATTCATCGAGGTGGTATTTTTCGCGAAGGGCGCGCAGGTTCTCGCGCTCCTTGCGTTCTTCATCGGAGTAGAAGCGAGCCTTTTCGAACTCATGGTTTGCGATCGCGTTCTCCATGCGGTGCACGATGAACTTGATCCGCTTCTGCACTTCGGTGATCTCTTCTGGCTGCGAAGTCTGCCGCAGTTTCACCCGCGCGCCAGCTTCGTCGACCAAGTCGATGGCCTTGTCCGGCAAGAAACGGTCCGGAATGTAGCGGTTCGAGTGCGAAACCGCGAAGTTGATGGCATCATCGGTATAGGTGACAGCGTGGAACTTCTCATACCGGTCCTTAATGCCGAACAGCACCTTCACCGCGTCCGCCTCGTTCGGCGGCGGAACTTTCACTGCCTGGAAGCGCCGCTCGAGCGACCGGTCTTTCTCGATCGACTTGCGATATTCACCCGGCGTCGTTGCGCCGATGCACTGAATCTCGCCGCGCGATAGCGCCGGCTTCAGAATGTTCGCCGCGTCCAGCGAACCTTCCGCCGATCCCGCGCCTACCAGCGTGTGCAGCTCATCGATAAAGATGATGGAATTCTGCGACTCCATCAGCTCTTTCATGATGGTCTTCAGCCGCTCTTCAAACTGTCCGCGATATTTCGTTCCGGCAACGATCAACGAAAGATCGAGCGCCAGAATTCTCTTATCTGCCAGAAA